>CAZRQR010000005.1:0-45773 GCA_964602435.1 uncultured Oxalobacter sp. | reverse complement strand
AGGCGCCAAGCGTGTTTGAACTTTCTTCCCTTTTCAACCCTTTCTGTATCTTATGCGCAACAAAAACCTGACAATACATGAAAGATGTTCCATATCCCATCAAAAAACCCCGGTATTTTTCCGGGGCTTTTTGATGATGGCTGACCAATGATCAGGCAGCGATTGCTTCATCGACGGCTTTTGCCAGTCTCTGTTTCAGTCTGTCATATTCCTCTGCCAGATATTTTTCCGCCCATTTCTGATCCTCGATCGGCTCGACGCGAACCGCACTGTATTTGTACTCCGGTGTTTTGGAATATGGATCAAGATGCTCGATCGTCAATTCATTGCAGGCACCGATCCACCACTGGTAAGTCATGTAAATGGCTCCCCGGTTGATGCGCTCGCTCAGCATGGCACGGGTGATCACCCGGCCACGACGCCCGGTTACCCAAACGAGTTGCTGGTCCTTAATACCAAGTTCTTTCGCATCGGCCGGATTCATCTGGGCGAATCCGGGTTCATCGGCCAGTGTCGCCAGTGCAGGACAGTTGCCCGTCATGGAGCGGCACGAATAATGCCCTACTTCCCGGACTGTCGAGAGAATCATCGGAAATTCGCTGTCCACCTGATCAACCGGCGGCCGCCATTCCGAAGCTATCAATTGCGCCTTCCCATTCGGCGTGGCAAACCTGTTGCCCTTGTACATCCACAGCGCCCCCGGATCGTCTTCCGTCAGGCATGGCCACGATACCCAACCCAAACCGGCCATCTTGTCATAGGTGGCACCATAATACAGCGGGCAAAGCTGGCGCATTTCATCCCAGATTTCCTGCGTATTATTGTATTTCATCGGATACCCCATGGCTGTCGCCATCAGGCTGTGGATTTCCCAGTCAGGCTTGACATCTCCTTTCGGTTCAATGGCCTTGTAAAAACGCTGGAATCCGCGATCCGCCGCCGAATAGACACCTTCATGTTCGCCCCACGATGTGGCGGGGAAAACCACATCGGCTTCGGCGACCGATTTGGTCATGAAAATATCCTGCGCGATGAACAGATCCAGCTTGGCATACGCTTCGCGGACAGCGGCCAGATCAGGCTCTGTCTGGAACGGATCCTCGCCGAAAAGATAAACGGCCCTGATCTTGCCTTCCTCGATATTGTGGCCGACTTCCGTAATGTGAATGCCTTTTTTGTCCGGCAAACGGTCAACCCCCCATGCTTTTTCGAATTTGGCCCGGATTTCCGGATCCTCCACCGACTGGTACCCCGGAAATTGTCCGGGAAGCGCACCCATATCGCATGAACCCTGCACATTGTTCTGCCCGCGAACCGGACCGACACCGACATTCGGACGTCCCAGATTGCCTGTAATGACGGCAATATTGGACAGCCCCATGCAGGTTTCGACACCTTGCCCCCACTGGGTAACGCCCATTCCCCACAGAATGGTCGAACAAGGAGAGGCAGCATACATGCGCACTGCTTCGCGGACCATTTTCGGGTCGAGGCCTGTTATTTCCGCTGTGTTTTCCGGGGTATATTTCGATACGATTTCCCACATCCTGTCGAACCCTTCGGAATAATTCGCGACGTATTCCCTGTTATACAGGTTCTCTTCGATCAGGACATGAAGCATGGCATTGACCAGTGCCATGTTGGAACCGTTCTTCAGCTGAAGATGGATATCGGCAATACGGGCAGATTCGATCACGCGCGGATCACAGACGATGATTTTGGCGCCTTTCTGTTTGGCTTTCAGAATACGGCGTGCGACAATCGGATGGGAATCGGCCGGATTGTAACCGAAAATCAGGAGGCATTTCGTATCCTCGATTTCCACAATGGAGTTGCTCATGGCGCCGCTGCCCAGCGTCTTTTCAAGCGCAGCGACGGAAGGACCATGACAGACCCGCGCGCAACAGTCCACATTGTTGGTACCGACCACGGCGCGCGCGAACTTCTGGGCAATATAGTTGGCCTCGTTTCCCGGGCCACGGGCGCAACCGCTCACGAAAATGGAATCCGGACCGTACTTTTCCCTGATTTCCATCAGTTTCGAACTGGCGAAACGGATCGCCTCTTCCCAAGAAACGGCGGTAAACGGTCCCCCCCGTTTGTAGCGCACAAGCGGCTGGGTCAGACGCGGCGTCAACCGGCGGGTATCATTGAGAAATTCCCATCCATAGTAGCCCTTCAGACAGAGCTCGCCCTGATTGGTAAATCCGTTGGCGCCTTCGGCCTTGATGATTCTGTTGTTTTCAACCGTAAACTCGATTTTGCAACCCGAGGCGCAATACGGACAGACAACAAGCGCTTTTTTCATAATTTCCCCCGAAATCCAAACCGGTTCAATCCGGATTCACAGCGAATCAGCGGAATGCATCCGGCGGCAAACTGAAAGCGGATTTTTCCCGTTTCTGGCTGACTTTCTCGTCCAGCTTGCCCATATCGATGATGTGCAGCGCCTTGGTCGGGCATACTTTCGCGCACTGTGGACCTTCAGGAACATCGATACAGAAATCGCATTTGTGGGCGACACGAACGGTCTTGCGCACTGTCAACGGCCCCAGCTCGGCCTGCCGCACCGGCCTTGAGACGATCTGCATCGCCCCGAAAGGACAGGCCAGCACACAGGTCTGGCAGCCGATACAACGCTCTCCAATGAGCTGGACGGTATTTTCCCGGTAAACCAGCGCATTGGTCGGGCACACATTGACACAAGGCGCATTTTCACAGTGATGGCACTGAACGGGTGCAGACATGGATAGTCCCTTGACCACTTTCAGCCGGGGATGAAAGTTTTCCGGCGTCAGATCGTTTTCCGCGCCAGTCGGATGTGCCAGCACACACGCGATTTCACAGGTGCGGCATCCAATACACTTATCGGGTTCTGCAATTACAAACCGGTTCATTCTTCTGTCTCCTGCCTGTCAGGCCATTTCTGGATAGATTCATCAATAAGGACAAACGGGCTATCGCTGCTTTCAAAAACGAGAACATCCGCAACAACAATATAAAACGATTTTCAAATTTCTGCTGCCGCCCGCATCTTGCAAAATGGTCATTATATTCTATGCGCCATAATTTCTGTACGGAACCTTTCACTTTTGGTGTTAATATTGGTACTCTAACCAAAGTATTCGCACAGGAAACGGTTCTGCACCGGCGTGCATGGAACATAAGCAACCCATATCTGGCAGATCGACACCACCATGACTACGGAAAACAGTAACGAAACAGAGAAAAAAACCTGTCCTATCACAGATATTCTTGAAAACCTGCGTGCGCAGCTTCATACCGAAGGCAGATTGCCGGCAAAAATCCGGCCTGCCGCCGCACGTGTTGCCCGTATTATTACTGAAGCGACCCTCGGCAGGGGCAATGCCAGTTTCAGTGAACTGGCCAGCGCCGTCTCGGAACTCGAATCCATAGCCCCTGAACTGGCCAGCCCGATTGCGGCATCCCTGAAAAAGGACAAGACCGAATGGGAAAACCATATCGTCAGAAATTCATGCTCTGCCGGAACATGTTTTCTGCCGCGCTCCGCGCCCTGTCAGGTCGCCTGTCCTGCACATATCGATATCCCCAGCATGATGGCGCATGTCGGACACGGCGATTTCTCAAAATCGCTGGAAGTGCTGTCGAAAGACACGCCGTTACCGGATTCCTGTGGTCTGGTATGTCCCGCTCCCTGCGAATACGAATGTGTCCAGAATGCCGTCAGCGGCGAACCCGTTTTCATCCGGCCGATGAAGCACGTTGCGGCACGCTGTGCGGAAATTCGCCCTGAGCTGAAAACAGCAGCACCTACCGGCAAGAAAATCGCCATCGTCGGTTGCGGCCCTGCCGGCCTGACGGCGGCCTACTATCTGGCGCAGAAAGGGCATAGCGTCGAAATTTTCGATGAACGGGAGCATCCGGGCGGCGTGATGCGTTACGGTATCCCGAACTACCGTCTGCCTGATTACAAGCTGTATGCCGAAATCGACGTCATCAAAAGTCTGGGCGTCAAAATACATCTTGGATACACCGTTCGCCAAGCACGTGAATTCCAGGACAAGGGATATGACGCAACGCTGCTGGCGACCGGCATGCAGAATTCGAAACGGCTCGGCGTTCCCGGCGACGACCAGGATTTCGTCATCGGCGGCATGGATTTCCTTTCTGCCGTCCGTTCAGGCAAGAATCCCCGTGTCGGTCCCCATGTCATCGTCATCGGCGGTGGCAATGCTGCGATTGACGTGGCCATGACAGCGTTCCGTCAGGGCGCTACCAAAGTCCAGATGTGGTATCGCCGCAACCGCAAGCAGATGCCTGCCAATCCGCATGAAGTGGAACTGGCTCTGGCAGAAGGTGTGGAACTGGTCGAATTCTGGGCACCGACCCGTATCCATCCGGACAAACGGATTGAATTCGAACGTTCCCGTTACGCGCCGGATGCCAAAACCACACCGCCGGTTACCGTGCATGCAGACCAGATTTTCGCCGGTATCGGTCAGGAAGCGGATCTCAGTTGGCTCGACGGTACGAAAATCGAAACGAAATGGGGCAACATCGTCTGCGATCCTGTCACTCTCCAGACGGGCGAACCCGGCATTTTTGCCGGCGGTGATATCGCTCACGGCGCCAGCACAGTGGTAGCGGCAATCGGTTCGGGTAAACGTGCTGCGGAATCCATCCATTCCTGGCTGATGGGAATCCCTGCCGATTTCGAATCGCTGGAACCCAAACGCCGCGATGAAGTGCCGTTCCTGCCATCCACACCAGAACAGCGGACATCGTCAGAACGTGCGCATATCGAGGAAAACGATCCGCTGACCCGTCGGGTTTCCCATGATTTCATGCAGAAAGACTGGGACGAAAAAGTGGCTGCTGTGGAAGCGGAACGTTGCCTGCGTTGCGATATCTGCATCGGTTGCGGCCTTTGTGAACTGGCCTGTATGGAAGTCGGTTCGGAAGCGCTCAGGATGGTGGAAACCAAGGGAGGACGCATGGTCTTCAAGGATTTCACGACACCTGCCGAAAAATGTATCGGCTGCGGAGCCTGTACTTCCGTCTGCCCGACCGGTGCGATCATTGTCGAGGATCGTGACGGATTCCGCATTACGGAAATTACGGGAACGATCGTACGCAAGCAGCCGTTGCAGGTCTGCTCCTGCTGTGGCGAAACGTTCTCCGCTTCGGCAAGGCAATATCAGGAAACGCGTGACAAGTTGTGCAAGAAAGTTCTCGAGGAAATGCTGTGTCCGGCATGTGCACGTATCCAGTCGGCAAAATCCATGAAAGAAATGCAGTGGATGGCGCCGCTTTTCTGATCGGCTGAAACTTCCGAATCAGGTGGCCTGACGGCTCAGCAACCAGTCGACCACCTGATTTTCCCTGTTCAGATCAAGCCATTTTACAGAACGCGGCAAATTGTCCGGTCTTGCCATATCCGACGCAACGGCCTCAATATATTCATCATCCGGATACATGGGGTCCCGTCCCAGCGCAGGCCGGAAAACCTCAATTCTCGGAATCGCGACCTGGCGGAATCCTTCCACCAGTGTCAGATCGGCCGGTTTCATACGGGATACCAGTTCATCCAGTGTGGGCTCGTTCTCGTTTCTCAGCTCATGCGCCAGCATATAACGATAAGGGGACGCCAGCATGACTTCTGCCGCTCCCGCTCTCCGTATCCGCGCGCTGTCTTTTCCCGGCGGCTCGAGTTCCACGTCATGATGGCTGCTTTTGATCACGTTTACCCTTAACCCCATCAGTGACAGCAAAGGCAGTATTTTCTCCAGCAAAGTCGTTTTTCCGCTGCCGGACCAGCCACACAATCCGACCAAAGGATATCTTGGTTTGTAATGTTTCATAAAAAATCTTTCTCCCGGGGTTTCAGCATTTTGAAAGCCATACGCCACTATTTCGCGATATCCAGATATTGCCAGTCTGACAGCAAAATCGGATGCTTCTTGAAACCCATCACCCAGGGCCTGACCAGCCAGTTCCGCGTCCGCGACACGTGAACGGACCACGCCGTATCCGCTTCCATCTGGCGGTTCATCCGTACATACAGACGGTTCCGTTTTTCTCCCGGTGGCAACTTTACGGCCTGCCGGTACAATGTATCGAAGGCCTTTGAACGATAACAGCCATAGTTGCCCTGTCCCGCATTCGGCCCATAAAGCAACTGCATGAAATTCTCGCCTTCAGGATAATCGGCATGCCATGCACCCCCCCACATCATCAGGCGGCAACCGGCCGCATCTTTCAGATTGTCTGCAAAATTGCCGACCTCAAACACGGCTTTGATGCCGATTCTGTCCAACCCCCTTTTCCAGATTTCCGAAACGACTCTGGAACTGGCACTAGCCTCCGTTCTGATCTTCAGCACAAGCGGTGAACCGTCCGGCATGGTCCGGTAACCGTCCTGCTGTCTCTTATAGCCGAAATAATCCAGCAAACGGGAAGCCAGTTCAGGTTCATAGGCAATACTGCTTCTGTAAGCCGGATCGTGCCCTGCCACACCGGGAGGGATGATCATTTGCGCCTTGCTGGCCTGCCCATTGCGCAACAGCTCGATCTCTGCCTGTGTGTTGTACGACATGGCAATCGCTCTTCGCAAGGCGATTTTGTCCTTGCTGTATCCGCCTGTCACGGGATCCTTCATGTTGAAAAGCGTGTAAGTCACTTCAGGTTCGACCATGGAATACTGTTTGATGCCCTGATCGGCAAATTCCGGCTTCAGCTTTCCGCTTTCCAGTGCGACGGGCGCCGCAAGCTGCGGCAGTTTGTCGAAATCAATCTTTCCTTCCTGGAATGAAAGCCAGCGCGACTGTTCCTCTTCAATAATGGAAATCTCCACACGCCCCACCTGAGGCATTTTTTTACCTTTCATATCCCGCACCAGCTGTTCGTCCCACGGATCGCCATCCGACCGGAAATCCCATATGAACCCCCTGTAATACGGATTGGCTTCAAGAACGATCCTGCTTCGCGGCACATATTCTTTCAGCATATAAGGCCCTGTACCGACAGGATGCACCGCACTCCGGATTCCATAGGTCTCGACAGCTTCTCTTGAAACAGCGGCAAGCGCGCCATAAGCCAATATATAAAGAAAATTGGAATCCGGCGCATTCAGCCTGATTTTCAATGTATACCGATCCGGAGCCTGCAGGCCAGAAACTTCTGCGTCATAGTCGAATCGGCCGCTCTTTTTTGCCTTGTCAACCTGTTCATCCAGTCCTGCGATTTTCCCTCTGATAAAACCCGCCGATGGAGCCCGGTTCTTCGGATCGGCCAGCCGCTTGATAGAATAAACATAATCGTTTGCCGTCAACTCCCGTTTTCCGTCACCGAAAACGGGATCGGGAGCAAAGAAAATATTTTTTTTCAGACGAAACGTATAGGTTTTGCCATCCGGACTGATTTCGGGCATGGCCTCGATCGTATTGGGAACGAGTCTGGCAGGACGGGCGAGATAGTCATATGTCAAAAGCGTCTCGAATATGGCATCGGCGACCCATCCGGAATAATAATTTTGCGTGCGCACCATATCGAATCCGTCATCGGGTGCCTCGAAAACACTGTGAATCACCTTGTGCGGATCCGCGGAAAACGAATTGCCCGCCGAAAACAGACAGAACACGGGCAACAATAAAAGCATTGCCAGTTTTTTCAGGGACGGCAACCCCATTTTGCCTTGTATCTGTTTTTGCACGGGTCTGGCCTGTTTGTTCATGCTGATCGAAAACCGTACACTTCGCTGCTTTTCCCTGAACACGATGACTCTATCTGCTTATTTATTTTACGCATTATAATTTTATGCTTACGCAATTTTCCAAAAAACGTTGATGAAGGTCTTTCGCGGATTCTCGTACGATTCCCCACACGGTCCCTGCGCATTGGCGATCGGAAATTTCGACGGTGTGCACAAGGGGCATATGGTATTGCTTTCCAGGCTGCGTCAAGCCGCAGACCGGCTTCGCCTGCCTGCTGCCGTACTGACTTTCAACCCTCATCCGCGACAGTATTTCGCCCTGAAAACGGGAACGATGGCCCACGCTCCCGCCACCATTACGCCATTGCGTGAAAAAATACAGGCCCTGTCACGCTGCCATGTTGATCAGGTAACCATCGCCAGATTCAACAACACGACCGCCGGCCTTTCCTCTGAAGAATTCATCGAAAAGATTCTCGTAAAGGCACTGAACGTCAAATGGCTTATCATCGGTGAAAATTTCCGCTTCGGCAAGGGACGCACCGGAACAACAGGCGAGTTGAAAAAGGCCGGAGAACGGTACGGTTTCCATGTCGAGGCCCTACCTGCAGTGACAGACGAAAACGGACGCATTTCTTCCTCATACATCCGGAAGGCACTTGAAGAGAGTGATTTCGAAACAGTCACGGCGCTTCTTGACAAGCCTTATGCCATTTCCGGACATGTGGTCCATGGCGACAAAATCGGCAGGAATCTCGGGTTTCCGACAGCCAATATACCTATCCGGCACTACAACCCGATTCTGTCGGGCGTTTTCATCACGCGTGTCCATGGCCTGTCCGTGGAACCGCTTCCTTCGGTATCCATGATCGGAACACGGCCGACCATTGAAAGCAACCGCCATATCATGCTGGAAACGCACATTCTCGATTTCGACCGCAATTGTTACGGTGCGCTCATACAGGTCGAATTTTTGAAAAAATTGCGTGATAATCAAAAGTTTCCCGATCTGGAAACGCTAACGGCAGCCATTCAGAACGATGTCGATACGGCCCGATCATATTTCCGAGAAATACAAAACACCCGTTAAAAATTAACTGAAAAACGGACAGAAACGGTAAAATCTGTCGTTCGATCCGTTGCAACCCAAGTTGAGTGTGATAAAAAATGTCTAATAAGCCATCTGACCAGTCCGGTAAGAAAAAGCAGGACAAAAACAAACCGGGTAAGGAATATCCGGTCAACATGCCCGATACCCCGTTTCCCATGAGAGGCAATCTCGCTAAACGGGAACCCGAATGGGTCAGGGAATGGCAGGACAAGAAGATTTATCACCGAATCCGGAAAGCGGCCGCGGGACGTCCACAGTTCATCCTGCACGATGGTCCCCCGTATGCCAACGGCGACATTCATATCGGTCATGCCGTCAACAAAATCCTGAAAGACATCGTCGTCAAATCGCGCGGTCTTGCCGGCTTCGACGCCCCCTATGTTCCCGGATGGGACTGTCACGGTATGCCGATCGAAATCCAGATCGAGAAAATGTACGGCAAGAACCTTTCGGCAACCGAAGTGCATGCAAAAGCCCGCGTTTATGCCCGCGAACAGGTAGAACGCCAGAAAAGGGATTTTATCCGGCTTGGCATCCTGGGCGACTGGGACAATCCGTATCTGACCATGAACCATCAGAATGAGGCCAATGAAATCCGCGCTCTGGCCCGCCTGCTGGAAAAAGGCTACGTTTTCCGGGGACTCAAGCCCGTCAACTGGTGTTTCGACTGCGGTTCTGCCCTGGCCGAAGCGGAAGTGGAATACCAGGACAGACGCGACCCTGAAATCGACGTCGGATTCCCTTTTGCCGAACCGGAAAAAGTCGCCGCGGCATTCGGGCTGGACAATCTTCCGTTATCGCAGGGGTATGCCGTCATCTGGACGACCACGCCTTGGACCATTCCGGCAAACCAGGCATTGAATGTACATCCCGAATTCGACTACGCCCTGGTCGAAACGGAAAAGGGGCTTTTGATCGTTGCGGAAGAACGCGCGAAACAGCCCTCTTCCGAAACCGGCAAGACACTGCTCCAGAAACGCTACGGCCTGAATGTGTGGAAGATACTGGCGACGGCTAGGGGCGCCGCATTGGAAGGCATCCGTTTCAGACACCCCCTCTACGATGCGCACGAAGGCTACCGCCGTCTCTCGCCAATCTACGCCGAAGAATACGTGACGCTGGATACAGGTACCGGCATTGTCCATTCGGCTCCGGCTTATGGGGTCGACGACTTCCTGTCCTGCAAGTCGCACGGCATGAAAGACGATGAAATCCTGAATCCGGTTATGGGTAACGGTCATTACGTATCGACCCTGCCTCTTTTCGGCGGCATGATGATCTGGGATGCGTCTAGGCTGATTTGCGATACCATGCAGGAAGCCGGGACGCTTTTCAATCTTGACATGATGACCCACAGTTATATGCACTGCTGGCGTCACAAGACACCAATTGTTTACCGTGCCACCTCGCAATGGTTCGCCGGAATGGACATCAGGCCGAACGACACGGATATGACCCTGCGCGAAACCGCACTGAAAGGCGTCGAACAGACCACTTTCTACCCGGACTGGGGCAAGGCACGTCTGCAAGGCATGATCGCCCACCGTCCTGACTGGACATTGTCGCGCCAGCGTCAATGGGGTGTTCCCATGGCCTTTTTCGTCCATCGCGAAACCGGTGAACTTCACCCGAGAACTCTCGAACTGCTGGAAGAAATCGCCAAACGGGTCGAAAAGGAAGGCATCGAAGCTTGGCAGACACTAGACCCGACAGAATTGCTAGGGCACGAGGCCGGCCAGTATGAAAAAAACCGTGACACGCTGGATGTCTGGTTCGATTCGGGCGCGACACATCTGACCGTATTGCGCGGCTCCCATGCCAACGACCTGCGTTTTCCCGCCGACCTGTATCTTGAAGGGTCTGACCAGCATCGCGGATGGTTCCATTCCTCCCTGCTGACGTCATCCATGCTGGACGAGTGCCCTCCATACAAAATGCTGCTGACACATGGTTTCGTTGTTGATGGCGAAGGCAAGAAAATGTCGAAGTCATTGGGCAATGTCATTTCCCCGCAAAAAGTGTTCGACACACTGGGCGCGGATATTTTGCGCCTGTGGGTGGCTTCTACCGATTATTCCGGCGAACTGTCCATTTCGGATGAAATCCTGAAACGTGTCACGGAATCGTACCGCCGTATCCGCAATACCCTGCGTTTCCTGTTGTCGAACACTTCGGATTTCGATCCCGAAAAAGACGCCATCGCCATCGACGAACTGCTGGAAGTCGATCGTTACGCCATTGCATCCATGAAATCGCTCCAGACTGAAATCATGGCGCATTACGACAAATTCGAGTTCCACCCGGTTGTCGCCAAATTGCAGACATATTGTTCGGAAGAACTGGGCAGTCTTTATCTCGATATCCTGAAAGACCGGCTTTATACTTCCGGCACGACTTCCAAAGCACGGCGATCGGCCCAGACAGCGTTGTGGCATATTACACATGCTCTGCTGCGTCTGATGGCCCCCATCCTGTCGTTCACATCCGAAGAAGCCTGGAAGGCATTCGCATCCGGCAAGGAATACGAAGCCAGTGGCGAAACCCTTTTCACACTGACGGCCTACCGTCTACCGGAAATCAGCGATGAAAAGGCGCTGCTTGACAAATACGGCAAGCTGAAAGCGATCCGTGCGGATGTCATGAAGCGGCTGGAAGAAGTCCGCATAGCAGGCCGGATCGGTTCATCCCTGCAGGCCGAAATCGAAATAAAAGCTTCCGGAGAAAAATACCGACTGCTAAAGAGTCTGGATGACGACCTGAAGTTCCTGATGATCACATCCCGTGCCGATGTGACCGAAGTTGACGATCCTGCATCGGAATCGATTACCGTCAAACCGTCACATTATCAGAAATGCGAGCGCTGCTGGCACTATCGCAGCGACGTGGGGACAGATCCGGAACACCCGCAAATCTGTGCACGCTGTGCCGCCAATCTATTCGGCGACGGTGAAAAACGCGAATTTGTATGATCCGATTCCCTTTTCCGCCACCGGCATATCCATCACGGCCGGTGGCTTTTGCAAATGTAAAATATGGCGACCAGAAATCTTTATTATAAAAACAAAACCGGTATACTGCCGTGGCTGGGTCTTGCCATCCTGATCGCGATCTCTGATCAACTCAGCAAAATCTGGATATCCCGTATTCTGGATTATGGTCAGACAATCAAACTGACTCCTTTTTTCAACCTGATGCTGGTCTATAACGAGGGAGCGGCTTTCAGTTTTCTTGCTTCACAGACCGGATGGCAACGATACTTTTTCACGGCGATCAGCATTGCCGCCATCATATTCATCATTTATCTGTTAAGGCGGCATACCCGGCAGAAACTGTTCTGTCTGTCCCTCGCCCTGATTCTGGGAGGCGCCATCGGCAATCTGATTGACCGTTCGTTGTACGGTCATGTCATCGATTTTCTGGATGTACACGCTCTTGGATGGCACTGGCCGACATTCAATATCGCGGATTGCGGTATCACGGTCGGCGCTGTTCTGTTTATCATTGACGAACTGAAACGTGTCAGGAAAAGCTGACCGCTGTTTTTCGAATCACGACTCTGGAGAAAGTATGGATTTGTCCGGCAAAAAGATTTTACTGGGACTGACAGGTGGCATCGCCTGTTACAAATCGGCTGAGTTTGCGCGCGCCATGATCCGTGAGGGCGCATCCGTTCAGGTCGTCATGACAGAAAGCGCCCGGAAATTCATTACACCCATCACCATGCAGGCGCTGACCGGACATACTGTTTTCTCGGATTCCTGGGATGACAGACTGGAAAACAACATGCCGCACATCGATCTGACACGTCAAGCCGATCTTGTCGTCATCGCCCCCTGTTCGGCCAATTTCATGAGCAAGCTGGCCAATGGTCTGTGCGACGACTTGTTATCCACTTTATGCCTTGCCAGACCGTCCACCATTCCTTTTCTGATCGCCCCGGCCATGAATGCCGAAATGTGGAAAAAACCGGCGACCCAGAGGAATGTGAACCGGCTCAGGGAAGATGGAACGCTGATCATGGGACCCGCTTCAGGATATCAGGCCTGCGGAGAAATCGGGGATGGCCGCATGCTGGAACCGGCGCAGTTACTGGAAGAAGTCATTGCCGCATTACAGCCCAAATGGCTGGCAAACCGGCGTGTACTGATAACTGCCGGCCCGACCTTCGAGCCGATTGACCCTGTCCGCGGCATCACCAACCGCTCTTCAGGCAAAATGGGTTATGCCATCGCCCGTGCAGCCCGTGAAGCCGGCGCTTCCGTGACGCTGATCTCGGGCCCCACTGCCCTTGAAACACCTTACGGTGTAACACGTATCGACGTCATGACCGCCATCCAGATGCGTAATGCGGTCATGTCGCATATCAGCAAACAGGACATTTTCATTTCTGTCGCAGCTGTCGCCGACTGGAGAATCGCGAACGCCAGCGACCAGAAAATCAAGAAAAACAGCGACGGCCGCACACCGGCACTTGAATTTACCGAAAACCCGGATATCCTTGCGTCAATCGCTGCGCTGCCCGATCCGCCTTACTGTGTCGGTTTCGCGGCGGAATCCGAAAAACTGAGGCAGCATGCCGAAGAAAAACGCAAGAAGAAAAACATCCCGTTACTGGTGGGAAATATCGGTCATGAAACTTTCGGGAAAGACGACAATACCCTGATCCTGTTCGATGAAACCGGAAGTACAGAGCTGCCACATGGCAGCAAGCAGATTCTGGCACGCCAGCTAATTGAACACATTGCAAAACGGCTCTAGGATGCACTCATGAAAACGATCGATATCAAAATACTGGATCAAAGAATGAAGGAACTTCTTCCTTCATACGCGACAAGCGGCAGTGCCGGACTGGATTTGCGCGCATGCATTGACGAACCGCTCACGCTTGTTCCCGGTGAAACGCAACTGATTCCCACGGGACTGGCCATTCATATCGCCGATCCGGGTTATGCCGCCCTTATTCTTCCGCGCAGCGGTCTCGGTCACCGGCACGGTATCGTACTGGGCAATCTGGTCGGCCTGATCGATTCGGATTATCAGGGACAATTGATGATTTCGACCTGGAACAGGGGAACCGAGCCGTTCACATTGAATCCGATGGAAAGACTGGCACAGCTGGTCGTCGTCCCCGTTCTCCAGGTCGGATTCAATATCGTCGATGAATTCGGTGAAAGCTCGCGGGGAACCGGCGGCTTCGGCAGCACGGGAAAAATCTGATTTAAGGTACTGGAAATATGATGAAACGTTTGCCATCGATAAAATTTTCTGTCCTGAACAAGGCGTTTTCAAGGCTTGCATGTATTTGTTGTGCCATACTTGTTTCCGCCTGTGCGACAGACACCGGATGGCTCGACGGTGAAGAAGCGACACTCGAAACGACCGGACCGGCCAAACTCAGACAGATCGTCGCCATGCAGGACAGGCTCGACAAAGTCGGCGGCAAACTGCTGATCAGCAATGCCGACCTTTGCAGAAAGCAGCTCCGGAATCTGCTTGGCTTCAGCGTGGCGAACAAATATACCTATTCCCAGTCCCTGGCCTCCCTGGCTTCGGAAACGTACGACCTTGACGACAGGCTTCAGGTCATGAACATCATTCCGGACAGCGGCGCCGAACATGCGGGACTGCAACGTGGCGACATTCTGCTGCGTATCGAAAACAAACCGGTTCCCCAAGGCATTCATGCCGAACGCGATACCGTAGAGATGCTTTCGTCACTTGTCTCAAAAAATAGATCTGTCAATCTGACCGTATTGCGCAACAACGTTCCCAGAAAAATGACAGTTTCCCTGACACCCGCCTGCGGTTTTCGCATCGAACTGGGACAGACCGCCAATGTCAATGCCTATTCCGACGGCAACCGCATCCTGATAACGCAAGGCATGATGCTGTTCGCAAAATCGGATCATGATCTGGCCTATGTCATTTCCAAGGAAATGGCGCATAACGTCCTGGGACATGCGAAAACCCTGCAAAATACACGTGCTGCCACATCACTGATCGACAATCTGATTCATACCCCGCCACGCCAGACGACAAACACGGGACTGAAGCCCATGCCGAAAAAATTCGACATCGATGCCGATACACTGAGTCTGGCCATGTCCCTGAGAGGAGGTTATGAAATTGATGACGCAACACGTTTCTGGAAAAGGCTTGCCTACCGTTTTCCTGCGACAAACGCCATGAATTATACGTCCCTGCACCCGGCGACTTCGGCACGCCTTGAGGTAATGCCGAACGCCATCACACGTATCAAGGCGATCGACAAACGCAGAAAGGCTCTGGCCACCCGGAAATGATCCGTCACGCCGGCACTTTCCCAGGATAATCCGAAAACCGATGCACGGGTATCAAACGCCGTGTTTCCGGCAGCCTACTTTCATACAAAAACCGATAAAACAAGGAACAAGAAATTAATACCTCACTGATTTTTACGCTGTTTGCCGTCTTCTGCATCGGCCTTGTCAGCATTACACTGGCGGCGGCGTTGTCCTTCTCTGTTCTGGCACGGATGATCGAACTGATGATCAGCCTGTCAGTCGGCATGATGTTGTCGACCTCGTTGTTGCATGCCCTGCCCGAGGCATTCGAAATGCAAGTGGAACCTGACCGCCTTTTCCTGACTCTGCTGATTGGCCTGCTGGCGTTTTTCCTGCTTGAAAAGTTTTCCATTCTGCGCCACTCACACCATCATGAAGGCGACGGACATGGCCATGAAAAAGGTTTCGACAGACATGAAGCCGGCTCGGAAGGCTGGATGATTCTGGTGGGGCACGGATTCCACAGCATTACAGACGGCATTCTCATTTCTGCCGCGTTCCTTGCGAACCCTTACCTCGGACTGATTACCAGCCTAGCGATTCTGGCGCATGAAATTCCCCAGCAGGTCGGAGATTTCATCGTCATGCTCAACGCCGGCTTTACCCGCAGACGAGCCTTTTTTTACAGCCTGAGCAATACGGCAACTGCCATGACTGGTGCGCTAATCGGCTATCACACTCTGGGACGGGCCCAGGAATTGATCCCGTATGTCCTGACGCTGGCATCGGCCGGCTTCCTTTATATCGCTTTAAGCGATCTGATACCGCAAATGCAGCGTCGCAGCACTGTCCGCGAGACCATTCCCCAGATCGTTCTGGTTGCATTGGGTATCGCCATCATATTTGCCATCACTCATGGTTTGCGTCATTCGCACTGACCTTCAGACTAGCGTTCCGTCAGCAGCAGTTTGACAGCAAGTCCCACAAACACCGTGCCTGCCAGACGATTGATCCAGCGCTGGACATTTGCTGACCGGCTCAGCCATTCGCCAAGCGAACCCGCGGCCAGTGCAATGGCACCGAAAACCAGAATCGCCGACAAAATGAAAACAAAACCCAGTATCAGCATCTGGAACGTCAGCGATCCTCTGGACGGGTCTGCAAACTGCGGAAGAAACGCCAAAAAGAAAATACTGACTTTCGGGTTGGTGATATTCATGAAGATTCCACGCCAGTACAATTGCCCATTCCGAAGAACGGTATTGCCATCTCCTTCAATAGCGGCTGCGCCACTCCGGAACGCTCCCCATGCCAGATACAGCAGATAAGCGGCTCCTGCCATTTTCAACAGGGTAAACGCCAGTTCCGATGTCTTGAAAATAACGGCCACGCCCAAAGCGACGGCAGACGTATGAAACAGCAACCCCGTACACAATCCCAGAACAACCAGCAATCCCGCCTTTTTGCCTTGCAGTGCCGACTGGGTCAAAACAAATATGTTGTCCGGCCCCGGAGCGATGGCAAGAACGAGACAGGCCAGAAAGTAGGTTCCCAAAACATCGATTGGAATCATTTGAAACAAAAATACCCGATCAAAGCGGACAGGATACCTGATGCAAACTTCTTTTAAAACCGGTTTTTGCATTTTCAGGCCATTTTTGCATACAATCGGCTGCCGTCCCGCCGGCGATATTATCTGATTGACGCCAACTTGTTGATACGTCTATAATTTTATTCTTTCCGTCCGTTCCGGAAAAATAACAGAAGGCTGTGTTCGCCTTTCATTCAGGCGAAACCACCCGTTCGAACGTGTAAACATTACAGGAAATTACCATGAAAACCTTCTCCGCAAAGGACAGCGAAGTCCAGCGTGACTGGTTTGTGATTGATGCAACCGACAAGGTTCTCGGACGTGTCGCCAGCGAAGTGGCACGCCGTCTGCGTGGCAAACACAAACCGGAATTTACCCCTCATGTCGATACCGGCGACTACATCATCGTCGTCAATGCCAGCAAGCTGCGTGTTACCGGTAACAAAATGACGGACAAGAAGTACTATCGTCACAGCGGTTTCCCCGGCGGTATCTATGAAACGACCTTTGAAAAAATGCAGCAGCGTTTCCCGGGTCGCGCCCTTGAAAAAGCCGTCAAAGGCATGCTCCCGAAGGGTCCTTTGGGCTATGCCATGATCAAAAAGCTGAAAGTGTATGCGGATGCAACCCATCCTCACAGCGCCCAGCAACCCAAGCCACTTGAAATCTAAGGAGCAGACATGATCGGTAACTACAATTACGGAACCGGCCGTCGCAAAAGTGCTGTGGCTCGTGTTTTTCTCAAAGCAGGTTCAGGAAAAATCACCGTCAACGGCAAACCGGCTGACGAATATTTCTCCCGCGAAACCGGCCGGATGGTCATTCGCCAGCCGCTTGAACTGACCGACAATGTCGAACGTTTCGATATCATGGTCAACGTATCCGGCGGTGGAGAATCCGGCCAGGCAGGCGCTGTCCGCCACGGTATTACCCGTGCGTTGATCGACTACGACATCGGCCTGAAACCGGCGCTGTCCAAAGCCGGCTTCGTCACCCGCGATGCCCGTGAAGTTGAACGCAAGAAAGTCGGTCTGCGCAAGGCTCGCCGCGCCAAACAGTTCTCCAAACGTTAATTCATTTTGTACGATATTTCCGATATCGTACTTCATTTGCTTTCAGAGTCGTCCGGTTTCTCCGGACGACTTTTTTATCACCGGAAAGCGGCAAAACCACGCAAACCCGTTACAATAAAGACCGTTTTTCATTCAATTTTCCGTGAGGTCAACATGATTAAAGTCGGCATCGTAGGCGGTACAGGTTACACAGGCGTCGAACTGTTGCGGATTCTGTCCGCCCATCCGGACGTGGAACTGACGGCCATTACATCGCGAGGCGACAAAGGCACTCCCGTTGCGGATATGTTTCCATCCCTGCGGGGTATCGTCGATCTGGCCTTCACTTCTCCAGAGGAATCGGAACTTCGAAAATGCAATGTCGTTTTCTTCGCCACGCCGCACGGTATCGCCATGTCCCACGCTAGGGAGTTGCTGGCCGCCGACATCAGAATCATCGACCTTGCCGCCGATTTCCGTCTGAAAGACACGGCGGAATTCGAAAAATGGTATGGCATGCCGCACGCCTGTCCCGATATATTGAAGGAAGCGGTTTATGGACTGGTCGAAGTCAACCGCGAGGCAATCAGAACAGCCAAGGTCATCGGATTGCCGGGTTGTTATCCCACTTCCGTCCAGCTGGGCTTTGCTCCCTTGCTGAGTCAGGGAAAGCCGCTGGTCAATGAATCCACGCTGATCGCGGATTGCAAATCGGGTGTCTCGGGTGCAGGCCGGAAAGCGGCTGTCGGATCGCTGTTTGCGGAATCGGCAGACAATTTCCATGCCTACGGCGTCAAGGGGCATCGCCATCTTCCTGAAATCGTTCAGGGACTCAAGGCAATAACGGGCAATACCCGCGAAATCGGCCTGACATTTGTGCCCCATCTGACTCCCATGATCCGGGGCATACATTCAACCCTGTACGCGACACTGAACCCGGAATCGTCTGACATCGACATCCAGACACTGTACGAAAACCATTATCGCAACGATCCGTTCGTTGATGTCCTGCCTGCCGGTTCCCATCCGGAAACACGGTCTGTACGTGCCTCGAATTATCTGCGTATCGCCATACACAGACCGGGAAACGGCAATACGCTGGTCATTCTTGTCGTTGAAGACAATCTGGTCAAGGGTGCTGCCGGACAAGGTGTCCAGTGCATGAACCTAATGTTCTGCCTTGATGAAACAACCGGTCTCAGACAGGTTCCAGTATTGCCATAATGTACGGCAAACAGAAATTCCGGAACATGTTTATAATGAACGCACTTTCAAATTCCGGAGCAAATAATGAGTGACAATCAAGAAATGCCGGCACCAATCAATTTCACTGACAGTGCCGTAAGAAAAGTCGCCGAGCTGATTGCCGAAGAAGGCAACCCCAATCTGAAACTGCGTGTATTCGTGCAGGGGGGAGGCTGTGCAGGTTTCCAGTACGGTTTCACTTTCGATGAAAATGTCAATGAAGACGACACAACCATGATGAAAGACGGGATCCAGCTTCTGATTGACCCGATGAGTTACCAGTATCTTGTCGGTGCCGAAATCGATTACAAGGAAGATATCAACGGTTCCCAGTTCGTTATCAAGAATCCGAACGTCACCACAACATGCGGGTGCGGTTCTTCATTTGCCCCCTGATTTCATTCCTAGCATAAAAAGGACGCAGGATGTGCGTCCTTTTTCTTTTCCGGGCAGAAAAACCACGTATCCCCCCGCTTGCTGGCAGACTTTTCCGGTTTTTGCTATACTTGACTAAAATATTCAACTAATAGACATTCAGGCAAAATTCCATGCGATTGACGACGAAAGGACGTTTCGCTGTAACGGCCATGATAGACATCAGCCGATACCAGCAAAACGGTCCGGTTTCCCTGGCAGGTATCAGCGACCGACAGGATATCTCCGTTGCTTATCTGGAGCAACTGTTTTCCAAACTTCGCCGCGGAAATCTGGTCAAATCGATACGCGGTCCGGGAGGAGGATATGTTCTGGCGAAAGATGCCGGAGATATTACCATCGCCGATATCGTTTTTGCCGTAGATGAGCCGCTTGACATCACTCGTTGCGGCGGCAACGGCAATTGTGCGAAAGGCAGCATCAAATGCATCACTCACAATTTATGGGCGAGCCTGAACGAAAGAATCATTGATTATCTGGAATCCGTCACGCTGTCCGATCTTTCCGGAAAAGAGGCCGTCACAGCATGGGACAAACAGAATTCCGGCAACATTGTGCTTTATGCCAAGCCGGTGAAACAAAAGGATATAACAGCATGAACAATCCGGCACAAACCACACAATGCAGCATCCTGAAAGAATTGACGCGTAATACATCGCGTCCGGTCTATATGGATTATTCAGCCACGACTCCGGTCGATCCGCGAGTAGCGGAAAAAATGATTCCCTACCTGTGCGAGAAATTCGGCAATCCGGCCTCGAACAGCCACATGTACGGATGGGAAACTGAAAAAGCTGTTGAAGAGGCCCGTTTCCATGTCGCAGCTCTGATCAATGCCGATGCACGTGAAATCGTATGGACTTCGGGAGCGACAGAAGCAAACAATTTGGCCATCAAGGGCGCCGCACAATTCTACAAGACAAAAGGAAAGCACATCATCACGGTCAAGACGGAACACAAATCGGTTCTGGACACATTCAGGGAACTGGAACGCGAAGGGTTTGAAGCGACTTATCTGGATCCACAGGAAAACGGTCTGATTACACTGGAGCAACTGGAAAAAGCTATCCGGTCGGACACGATTCTGGTATCCGTCATGATGGTCAATAATGAAATCGGTGTTGTCCAGCCGATCAATGAGATTGCCGAACTGTGTCGCGGCAAAGGCATCATTTTTCATTGTGACGCCGCACAGGCCGCCGGCAAGATGGAAATTGACCTGCAAAAGACAAAAGTGGATCTGATGACGCTGACCGCACACAAGATATACGGGCCAAAGGGAATAGGCGCGCTTTTCGTACGCCGCCGTCCGCGTGTCCGCCTGGAGGCACAGATGCATGGAGGCGGACATGAACGTGGCATGAGATCGGGCACGCTGGCCACGCATCAGATCGTCGGCATGGGCGAGGCCTACCGGATCGCCAAAGAAGAAATGACGGAAGAAGTCGCACGAATAAAAGTACTTGCCAAACGGCTGGCTGACGGTTTGGGCCAGATTGAAGCCATCGTCTTCAATGGCGACATGGAGCATCGCATCCCCCACAACCTGAATGTCAGCTTCAACTATGTCGAAGGCGAATCGCTGATGATGGCCATGAAAGGGCTGGCGGTTTCTTCAGGTTCAGCCTGCACATCGGCCAGTCTTGAACCTTCCTACGTGCTTCGTGCCCTTGGCCGCAGCGATGAGCTTGCCCACAGTTCCATCCGGTTTACGATCGGACGTTTCACAACGGAAGAGGAAGTGGATTTCGCCATTGATCTGGTCAAGACACAGGTTGCCAAACTGCGTGAACTCTCACCCCTGTGGGAAATGTACAAGGACGGTATCGATATCAGTACCATCCAGTGGGCCGCTCACTAAAAACGATTGCTGGAGAACAGGAAATGACTTATTCGAACAAGGTTATTGACCATTATGAGAACCCGCGCAATGTCGGCAGTTTCGACAAGGACGACGACTCCGTCGGCACAGGGATGGTAGGCGCCCCGGCCTGCGGCGATGTCATGCGTTTGCAAATCAAGGTCAATGCCGATGGCATGATTGAAGATGCCCGTTTCAAAACATATGGCTGCGGCTCCGCAATCGCATCGAGTTCCTTGGTGACGGAATGGGTAAAAGGCAAAACACTGGATGAAGCACTGAAAATCAAGAATTCCGAAATAGCGGAAGAACTGGCGCTTCCTCCTGTCAAAATCCACTGTTCCATACTGGCGGAAGACGCGATCAAGGCTGCTGTCGATGACTACCAGAAACGGCAGAAAAAAAGAACAAACCGGAATAAGACGGAGACAAAATGGCAATTACCCTGACAGAAAAAGCGGCGAACCATATCAGGCGTTTTCTTGAACGTCGCGGAAAAGGAATCGGCCTGCGCTTCGGTGTGCAGACAACAGGCTGCTCTGGCATGTCCTATAAACTGGAATATGTTGATGAACCTTTGGCTGACGACCGGATTTTCGAATCCAACGGCATCAGGATTTTTGTCGATCCGAAAAGCCTTCCCTATCTTGACGGTACGGAACTGGATTATGCCCGGGAAGGTCTGAACGAAGGGTTCAAGTTTTACAATCCGAATGTGAAAGACACATGCGGCTGCGGCAACAGCTTCAAAGTCTGATCCACGATAACCGATCATGCAGAATTATTTCGAGTTTTTCAATCTGCCCGAACAATTCGCGGTTGATTCGCAGGCACTGGACAAAGCCTACAAGGAAATCCAGAAGCTGGTTCATCCGGACCGTTTCGTCACAGCCACCGAAGCGGAAAAGCGGACGGCCATGCAATGGGCTGCCATGGCCAACGATGCCTATCAGACCCTTCGCGATCCAGTCAGAAGAAGTTCCTATCTATGCGAACTGAACGGATACGACGTGCGGAAAGAAACGCACGTCGTATCCATGGACCCGGAATTTCTGATGCAACAACTGGAATGGCGCGAATCACTGCAAAAGGCCAGTGAAACGGGAAACAGACCGATGCTCGAAAAACTGGCAGAGGAGCTGCATCGCGTACGCCGGCGGCAAATGGAAATTGTGGAAAACTCGCTGAACCGGCATGAATTTGAGAATGCTGTACAGGAAACCCGGAAAATGATGTTTCTCGAAAAATTCGGAGAGGAAATCGGTCGTACCTTTAATGAACTCGACTCCGGACACTGAAAATGGCACTTCTCCAAATTGCAGAACCGGGCATGTCTGCCGCCCCACACCAGTTCCGTCTGGCTGTCGGCATCGATCTCGGCACGACACATTCACTGGTGGCGACAGTCCGCAACAGTATTCCGGAAGTACTGGAAGATGAATTGCAACGTCCATTGTTGCCCTCAGTCGTCCGCTATTTCCCCGATGGCCATACCGAGACAGGCCATGAAGCCAGACTGGCACAGAACAGCGATCCGGAAAACACGATCTCCTCGGCCAAACGCCTGATGGGACGAAACCTGAAAGACATCGCCAACAGGGAAAGCCTGCCATACCGATTCGTTGATACTCCGGGCATGGTAAGAATCGACACGGTTGCAGGACAGAAAAGTCCGGTCGAGATCTCTGCCGAAATTCTGTCTGTATTGAAACATCGTGCCGAAGAAGCTTTTGACGAACCGCTGGCAGGAGCAGTCATTACCGTTCCTGCCTATTTTGACGACGCACAGCGTCAGGCGACCAAGGATGCGGCGAAACTGGCCGGCATTCATGTTCTCCGTCTGCTGAGTGAGCCGACCGCCGCAGCCATTGCCTATGGACTGGATAATGCGCCTGAAGGAATTTACGCGGCCTATGACCTTGGTGGCGGGACATTTGATATATCCATACTCAAACTGAACAAAGGCGTTTTTGAGGTACTGGCGACCGGTGGAGACTCAAGACTTGGCGGAGACGATTTCGACCACCGTATTTTTTGCTGGATTATCGAAAAAGCACATCTGAAACCGCTTTCCGCCGAGGATACCCAGCTTTTGATGACCAAGGCACGTGAGGCGAAAGAACGGCTTTCCGTACGTGCCCGCATTACCATCAACGCCCTGCTCTCGTCGGGAGAAAAAATCAATCTGGAACTGACGGCAAAGGCATTCGAGCAGATGACGCACCCGCTTGTCTGCAAAACCATGAAGCAGGTCAAAAAAACGATTCGCGATGCCGGTATCACCCTCAGCGACATCAACGGAATCATACTAATCGGCGGTGCGACACGCATGCCCCATGTCCGCAGACAAATCCAGAAACTGTTCGGAAAAAAACCGCATGCCACCATTGACCCCGAAAAGGTTGTGGCGCTGGGCGCCGCCATGCAGGCCAATCTGCTGGTCGGGAACCGCGCTCCGGGAGATGACTGGCTGCTGCTCGATGTCACCCCTTTGTCTCTCGGTATCGAAACCATGGGAGGACTGGTCGAAAAAATCATTCCGCGCAATTCAACGATTCCCTGCACTTACGCGCAGGAATTCACGACTTTCAAAGATGGACAAACTGCACTGTCCGTTCATGTCCTGCAGGGAGAGCGGGAACTCGTCGATGACTGTCGTTCTCTGGCCCGTTTTGAATTACGTGGCATTCCACCGATGGCAGCCGGTGTTCCGCGCATTCGCATCACTTTTCAAGTCGATGCGGACGGGCTGCTTTCCGTTTCGGCGCGTGAGAGCCATTCAGGTACGGAAGCATCCATCATCGTCAAACCTTCCTATGGTCTGACGGACAAGGAAATCGCTGCCATGCTGGAAGAATCGGGAAAACGTGCCGAAACTGATATGCAGGAACGGGCGTTGAGGGAAGAGCAGGTTGAAGCCGAACGGACGATTCAGGCGACAGAAACCGCACTGGAAATTGACGGCAATCTTTTGGATGAAACGGAACGCACTGCAATCAAGGCCCTGATTTCTGCCACGCGAGAAAAACTGCAAAGCCACTCTGCAACTGCCATCCATGAAGCAGTCGCGGCGTTATCCAGAGGTACGGAAAACTTTGCCGCTAAACGGATGAACCGCAGTATAAAAAAAGCATTGTCGGGAAAAACCGTCAAGGATATTGTCTGACCCTGTTTTGGAACCAATATGCCAAAAATCACTGTATTGCCGCATGAAGTGCTCTGCCCGGACGGAGCCACATTTGAAGCGCCCACAGGTGAATCGATCTGCGACGCTCTGCTGGACAATCATATCGAAATCGAACATGCCTGCGGGAAATGCGGCGCCTGTAGTACCTGCCATGTCATCGTCCGGAAAGGCTTTGGATCACTTTCCGAAATGAGTGAAAAAGAAGAAGACATGCTGGACAGGGCATGGGGTCTTGAAGCGGATTCCAGGCTTTCCTGCCAGGCAAGAATTGGTGATGAAAACCTGACGGTCGAAATACCCAAATATACCATTAACCTCGTCAGCGAGAACCGCTGACATCCAGACAGACGCGACAAACATGAAATGGTCCGATACCCAACAAATTGCGGAAGAACTGGCTGATCGCTATCCCGATACTGATCCGTTAAGCATCCGGTTCACGGATTTGCATGACTGGATCTGCCGACTGGATGGATTCGACGATGATCCGGATCGTTCCAATGAAAAAATTCTTGAAGCCATTCTGATGGCATGGATCAAGGAAGCGGAAAACTGATACCCTTCCGACACCAGAAACGCTTAACGTCTGTTCTGTTTCAGGATCTTTTGCTGTTCACGCTGCCAGTCACGCGCTTTTTCGGTCTCACGCTTGTCGTATTGCTTCTTGCCCTTGGCCAGTCCGATCTCACATTTGATGCGGCCTTTCGAGAAGTGCAGGTTGAGCGGCACCAGTGTATAACCGGCCCGTTCCACCTTCCCGATCAGCTTGCTGATTTCGGAAGCGTGCATCAGCAGCTTGCGGTTCCTTACCGGATCCGGTTTGACATGAGTCGATGCAGTGGGCAACGGGCTGATATGGGAACCGAACAGAAAAATTTCACCGGATTTGACAATGACATACGCCTCCTTGAGCTGGACTCTTCCGGCACGAATGGATTTTACCTCCCAGCCTTCCAGAGCCATTCCTGCTTCAAAGCGTTCTTCAATAAAATAATCGTGAAAAGCTTTTTTATTATCGGCAATAGTCATAAATTAACTGGCATCCTTGTATAAAATAGCGATTTTATCAAAACCATTCTCATTCCGATGACCATCGTACATAAATCGGTATTGCTTGATTACAGCGCGGAACAAATGTATGCGCTGGTTGAAAACATGGAAAATTATCCGTCTTTTCTTCCGTGGTGTGACAGTGTCGATGTTTGTCGGGATGCTGCCAACCATACCGCGATCGCAACCATTTCACTGAATTTCTGCGGTATCAGGCAAAGTTTTACGACCCGCAATACCAATACGGCACCGGCATCCATTCAGATGAAACTGGTTCGCGGGCCATTCAGCAGACTGGATGGACGATGGACATTTACGGCGTTAAATGAACACCGATGCCGTATCGAGTTGCATCTGAACTACGAATTTTCGCATTTTTTTCTCGAAAAACTGGTCGGCCCGGTTTTCGATATCGTGTCAAACAGCCTTGTCGATTCTTTCCGCGAACGGGCAAAAAAAATATATGGATAATACCGTACGCCTTATACCCGTCCAGATCTGCTACGCAGAACCGGAAAACCAGATTCTGATCGACATGGAAGTCCCTGAAAATACCTCGCTGATTGACGCCATTACTCAGAGTGGCATTCAGGAAAAACTGCCGCTGACAATAAAAGAAGATAACGTCGGCATTTTCGGAAAAAAAAAGCCGTTCAGCACTCCGTTGAAAGCACACGACAGAATCGAAATCTATCGCCCGCCAGGAAACTCCCCGCAGGAAATCCGGCGCCGCAGACTCCTGGACAGCCGGCACGGCCCGTCTCACCGGTCCTGACAGCGCACCTGTACAAAACCGGACACCCTCTGCAACCATTGTCCCGTCATCGGCACTTGCATTGAATTCTGATTATCCGTACAGCGGTTCCCGATATGCCATCAGACGGCTAAATCCGCCCCGTATTTCATCGAACTGCACACATCCGCCAGACCGAGACATTCAATCCCCTGCCCTGTACAAAATACCCCGGTTGCCACACAGCCGGAACGCTAAAAAACTGTATGATCGGAAAAAACGCCATAAAAATACGATGGCAATACTTCCGGAACAAGGTGTTTACACCGGACGCTTCCGGTTCCGACGCGAGACAAGTCGCATAACCTGGCACTGTTGCACGCAACAAGACACAACCTAGCGCCAGTATTCCGGTATTTCGTCCTGCTGCACCGGCTGTACGACTTTCTCAGACTGTTTGACAGGTTCAACAACGTCCTGCTCTACGGCATCATCCGCCAGACTGGTCAGCCGCCGTCTGGATCTTGCCTTTTCAGCCAATGCCCGTTTTTTCTCCTCGGGCAGCTGCTGATATTCCTTCCATTTTTCCTTTTTTTTGACAGGATTCAGTTTTCTGAATCCCAGAAAATTCTGGCGTGCCATTCGGCGCTGTTCCGGTGTCAGATTCAGCCAGTCACGAATATGATTCTGAAACCGCTGCCTTTCTTCGGGAGACATTTCCTCCATTTTTGCTGCGACTTCCAGCCATTTCCGTTTCTGGCCAACGCTCAGCTTGTCCCATTCATTTTCCAGCGGTGCAAGAGACTCCTTCTGGGATATTGACAGACTTTCCCAGGATTCCCCGGAGTAAGCCGTTTTCTCCCCTTCCTCCATGCCGAGAAAACTCCTGATACCTTCCGCAGGCGTTACCACACAAACCACGCCAACTGCGATAACGGCTACTATGACAATAGCCCATATCCATCGCGATACAGATCTCTTGGCCGGATGATTCAACTGGCTCATCAATCAGACTCCGGTCACGGATCTGTCTGCAACAAAAGCCTTGAAACCGCTATCGGCATAAGCGGATGGCGGCAATTCGTCCGAAAGAACAGCGATATCGATATCGGCGATTTCCCTCATCTGGCGCTGCTGTTCATGATGGAAGATACCGGCCATACCGATAGCCAGCGCCAATACGGGCAAACTTATCCCCAGTTTTCCCATCCAAGAAATCCGGTCAGTGAAAAAATAACCGCCTGCCCCTGCAAATACCTGCTGGAACACACGCGCATAAAGCGGAGAACTTCTTTTCTTCCGGCTGACCGCAATCCGGCGCGCCTGCTCCAGCCGCTGTGTAATGTTTTCCGGTATATCGTCCAGCTTCTCGTTCAAGGCATGGCGTACCTTGTAGGCGAAATTTTCTTCATTCATGTTCATAATTCTATCCCTCTTGCCCTGAGTGCCTTGGCCAGTGCATGCGTTGCACGCGAACAATGTGTCTTGACACTTCCGACAGAGCAATTCATTGCGTCCGCGGTTTCAGCAACATCCATATCATTCCAGTAACGCATGAGGAATGCTTCCCGTTGACGTGCGGGCAATTTTTCGATTTCTTCTTCGATAATAGTCAAAATCTCCGCCCTTTCAAGCTTGTCGGCGGATGACTCCACGACCTCGCTATTTTCATCCCCCTGATAGACTTCAAGAACATCGAAATCATCGCCATCCTGATTTATCAACATACTTGAAAAAAGACTGACCCATGTATTTCTGACTTTTTCACGGCGAAAAAAATCACTGATGGTATTCTGCAGAATACGCTGGAACAGCATCGGCAATTCAGACGCAGGCCTGTCGCCGTATTTTTCAGCAAGCTTGATCATCGCATCCTGAACGATATCAAGTGCCGATTCGTCCCGCCGAACCGCATAGGCAGCCTGTTTGAATGCCCGCTTTTCAACACTTGCGAGAAAGTCAGATAATTCTTTGTCTGTTGCCATCCGAATCGGCAGAAAACCCAGCCACACAAAATTAATGAAACACAGTGCCCGACTGTGTCAAACAGGTGCAAATGCTAGCAAAGAAAGACCTGCTTGTGCAGATAGTAGTGTAAAATTATTCACTTTATACAATTGCTGAAGTATTGTACATTTGTAATTGAGTAGCGCTTGATCAAAATTTTGCAGGCGATTGACTGCTACCGCCATTTTACCCCATGGCGGACGGTTTTCTCACATGGTGCTCATAATGCCGCCTGTCGTGAAGACATGCTTTGCTGTTTTGAAAGCTGTTTGCTCTGACCCGTACCACAAGTGCGAGAAATTGGCGCCTACTTTTTATTTTCGCAATAAAATAAAAAAGTTGTTCCTTGCCATTCCAATTTCGCCAGGAAAGAGCATCCGATCAATTTCCAATGGACCTTGAAAGGAAAGAAGTATGAGTTTAGAAATGACAGGCTCTGACATACTGGTCAGAAGCCTGGCCGAAGAAGGAGTAGAGCACGTTTTCGGTTACCCTGGCGGTGCCGTTCTCTATATTTACGACGCAATCTACAAACAGGACAAATTCAAGCACATCCTCGTCCGTCATGAACAGGCAGCGGTTCATGCTGCCGATGCCTACGCAAGAAGTTCCGGAAAAGTCGGCGTTGCCCTGGTCACCTCGGGACCTGGTGTCACCAATGCCGTGACAGGACTTGCAACAGCCTATACGGATTCCATTCCGCTCGTCCTGATCAGCGGACAGGTCGCGACACACGCCATCGGTTCGGATGCATTCCAGGAATGCGACGCTGTCGGTATTACCCGGCCATGTGTCAAACACAACTTTCTGGTCAAGGATGTCAAGGATCTCGCCGTCACCATCAAAAAAGCCTTTTACATCGCCTCGACAGGCCGGCCCGGCCCTGTACTGATCGATATTCCGAAAGACGTCAGCATGCAATCCTGCATTTTCGACTATCCGAAGGAAATCGAAATGCGTTCCTACAAACCGATCGACAAGGGACATACCGGACAGATACGCAAGGCTGTCCAGATGATGCTTCAGGCGGAACGCCCTCTCGTCTATGCGGGTGGCGGCGCCATTCTCTCGGACTCGTCAAGGGAACTGAACCAGTTTGTCGACCGTCTCGGAGTGCCGTGTGTTAATACCCTGCAAGGATTGGGTTCCTATCGGGCCTCCAGCGAGAAATATATCGGCATGCCCGGCATGCATGGCATGTACGAGGCCAACATGGCCATGCAGCATTGCGATGTACTGATCGCCATCGGTGCCCGTTTTGATGATCGCGTCATCGGCAATCCGGATCATTTTTCCAAAGTCAACCGCAAAATCATCCATATCGATATCGATCCGTCTTCCATTTCCAAACGGGTCAAGGTCGATATCCCGATCGTCGGCAACGTCAAGGATGTCCTGCAGGAAATGCTGGCCCAGCTCGATGCCGTGCCATCCGGTTTGATCAACCCGCAGGCACTGGCTCCTTGGTGGAAACAGATCAATGAATGGCGCAAGAAAAACTGCCTGAAATACGAGCAGTCCGACCAGATCATCAAACCCCAGTTCGTTATTGAAAAATTGTGGGATATCACCAAGGGCGACGCCTATATCGCTTCCGATGTCGGACAGCACCAGATGTGGGCCGCCCAGTATTATCCTTTCGACAAGCCGCGCCGCTGGCTCAATTCCGGCGGTCTGGGCACGATGGGCGTTGGTCTGCCTTACGCCATGGGTATCCAGATGGCCAATCCGGGCGCCACGGTTGCCTGTATCACCGGCGAAGGTTCCATCCAGATGAATATCCAGGAACTGGCGACTTGCAAACAGTATAACTTGACTCCGAAAATCATCATGCTAAACAATGGCGTACTTGGAATGGTCCGCCAGTGGCAGCGTCTGGACTACGAGTCCCGCTACTCGGAAACGTATGTCGCCTCGCTTCCCGATTTCAACAAGCTGGCCGAGGCATACGGTCACGTCGGATTCCGGATCGAAAAACCTTCCGATGTCGAGGGAGCATTGAGAGAAGCCTTCTCGATGAAGGACAAACTGGTATTCTTGAATTTCCTGACGGATTCCACTGAAAATGTCTGGCCCATGGTCAAGGCTGGCAAGGGACTCACCGAAATGCTCATGAGCCTGGAGGACAAATAACATGCGACACATCATTTCAGTTCTTTTGGAAAATGAAGCAGGTGCGCTTGCGCGTGTCGTCGGTCTGTTCGCCGCACGCGGATACAATATCGAAACCCTGAATGTCGCACCGACAGAAGACCCAACCCTGTCGCGCATGACCATTGTCACGATCGGATCCGAAGCAGTCATCGAACAGATCACGAAACACCTGAACCGTCTCATTGAAGTTGTCAAGGTTGTTGATCTGACTGATGGCTATTTCGTGGAGCGCGAAATGATGCTCATCAAGATTCGTGCCGTTGGCAAGGAACGCGAGGAAATCAAGCGTACAACTGATATTTTCCGTGGAAGGATTATCGATGTCAGTGATCGCGCCTATACTATCGAATTAACCGGCGACAAAGCCAAACTGGATGCCTTCATCGAATCAATTGACCGGACAGCCATTCTGGAAACCGTCCGTTCCGGCGGTTCCGGAATCGGACGTGGCGAGCGCATCCTGAAAGTTTAACCGGTCGTATTTTTACTATTTGGATTAGGAATCATAATGAATGTTTTTTACGATAAAGACTGTGATCTGTCTTTGATTAAAGGGAAAAAAGTTGCCATTATCGGCTATGGCTCACAGGGACATGCCCATGCACTGAATCTGCATGATTCAGGCGTCGATGTGACGGTCGGTCTCCGCAAGGGCGGCAATTCCTGGGGAAAAGCCGAAAATGCCGGCCTGAAGGTCATGGAAGTCAAAGAAGCTGTAAAGAATGCCGACGTCATCATGATGTTGCTGCCTGACGAAAACATTCCTGAAGTCTATAACGAAAGTGTCGCACCGGTCGCGAAACAGGGCGCCGTTCTGGCCTTTGCCCACGGGTTCAATGTCCATTACGGCCAGGTCATTCCCCGTGCCGATTTTGACGTCATCATGATCGCGCCGAAAGCACCGGGTCACACTGTCCGCAGCACCTACACACAGGGAGGCGGTGTTCCGCAGCTGATCGCCGTCTATCAGGACAAATCCGGAAAGGCACGCGATATCGCTCTTTCCTATGCCATGGCAAATGGTGGCGGCCGTGCCGGCATTATCCAGACGACATTCCGCGAAGAAACCGAAACCGACCTGTTCGGCGAACAGGCCGTTTTGTGCGGCGGTGCCGTTGAACTGATCAAGGCCGGTTTCGAAACACTGGTCGAAGCCGGTTATGCTCCCGAAATGGCCTACTTCGAATGCTGCCATGAACTGAAACTGATCGTTGACCTGATTCATGAAGGCGGTATCCGCAACATGAATTATTCCATCTCCAACAATGCCGAATACGGTGAATATGTCACCGGTCCAAAAGTCATTACGGAACAGAGCAAAAACGCCATGCGTCAAGCCCTGAAAGACATCCAGACCGGCGAATATGCCAAAAGCTTCATTCTGGAAAACAAGGCAGGCGCTCCGACCCTGCTGTCCCGCCGCCGTCTGACTGCCGAACACCAGATCGAACAGGTAGGCAGCCGTCTGCGTTCCATGATGCCATGGCTTGCGAAAAACAAACTGGTCGATCAGAGCAAAAACTGATTCCCGTTTAAAAAATCCCGAAAAAGAGCGCTTTCAGCGCTCTTTTTTGCTTCCATCGTGCAAGCCGCATTAAAATGGAAGCCCGTACGGCCCAACTTTTGAAAACAATTCCGAAACAGCTCGCAAACTCTTATGACACCTTCACAAAAACGGGTATCGCCCATTCAGACAGCAAACCCGGAAACCGCAAAACAGACACCGATGATGCAACAGTATCTCCGGATCAAGGCACAACATCCGGACATGCTTCTTCTGTATCGCATGGGAGATTTTTACGAACTGTTCTTTGACGATGCCGTGACCGCATCGCAAATTCTCGGCATTACCCTGACACAGAGAGCGTCTACGGGAAAAAATGTGGCAATGGCCGGTATTCCATTCCATGCACTTGACCAGTATCTTTCAAAACTGATCGCCACAGGCGAATCCGTCGCCATTTGCGAGCAGATCGGCGACCCTGCCACCAGCAAAGGTCCGGTAGAACGCAAGGTCGTCCGGATTGTGACCCCCGGAACCCTGACCGACTCGAACCTGTTGCCAGAAAAAGCCGACCGCCCACTGCTAGCCATCCACTGCCAGAAGAACCGGAAACAGTGGATTCTCGGTCTGGCCTGGCTATCGTTATCAAGCGGTTCACTGAAGCTGTTTGAAACCACAGTGGACGAAAAAAATCTTCAATCCAGACTGCAGCAGGAAATCGAAAGAATCGGTGCCGCTGAAATTCTGGTTCCGGATGGTTTCGACAAAACATGGCTGGCCGGATTTTCCGCCCGCATCGTCACCATACCGGAATGGCATTTTGACCGGGACAACGGCAAAAAAGAACTGCTCGAACAACTTCAGGTCATATCACTGGATGGTTTTGGCGCTTCCGGCCTGAACCCGGCCTTCGGAGCTGTCGGTGCCATCCTGAATTACGCGCATTCCACACAATCGCAAAATCTTCAGCATGTCAGAACGCTGGCAGTGGAAACGGAAGACGATTACATCACGATGGATGCCATGACAAGACGCAATCTGGAACTGACCGAACCGATCCGTTCCGACAGTGGCCGCAATCAGTCTCCCACACTTCTGACCGAACTGGACCACTGCAAAACCACGATGGGATCGCGACTTCTCCGCCACTGGCTACATCATGCAAGCCGCAACCAGTCCGTCGCGCGTTCCCGTCATGCCACCATCACCGCTCTGCTTGATGCCAGCGTCGTCGAGGGGCTGCGCAGCACGCTCGCCAACATTCCCGATATCGAGCGGATTGTATCCAGAATCGCACTGTATTCCGCCCGTCCGCGCGATCTCTCGGCCTTGCGTTCCGGACTGCAACAGTTGCCCGGCCTGCGCTCCTATCTGGAGCAGTGTGTCATGGAAGACGGCTCTTCGCTCCTAGGGGAAATCCACCGGAATCTGGCGGTTCCCAGATCCTGTCTGGATTTGCTGGAACACGCCATCAATGATGAACCGTCCGCCATGATCCGTGAGGGAGGCGTCATCGCCGCCGGATTCAGCGCCGAACTGGATGAATTGCGTGCACTTGCCGAAAATGCCGGCCAGTTTCTGGTCGATCTGGAAACACGGGAAAGAGCCCGTACCGGCATAGCCAATCTGCGAGTCGAATACAACCGGGTTCACGGGTTCTATATTGAAGTCACCCAGGGGCAAATTTCGAAAGTGCCGGACGATTATCGCCGCAGACAAACGCTCAAAAACACGGAGCGTTACATTACCCCCGAACTGAAAGCTTTCGAGGACAAAGTCCTTTCTTCCCGTGAAAGGGCACTGGCGCTTGAAAAAACGCTTTATGAACAGGTACTGCAAGATCTGACGGCCTATATCACGCAATTGCAATCCATCGCCCAGAACGCCGCCCAACTGGATGTCCTGTCTTCACTGGCATTTCTCGCTACCCGACAGAACTGGATAAAACCCGATCTGGTAGAAGAACCGGTCATACACATTACCCAGGGACGACACGCCGTGATTGAAAGCAGGATGGAACGTTTCATTGCCAACGATTGCGACTTGTCAAGCAACAGAAAATTTTTACTGATTACCGGTCCCAATATGGGCGGCAAATCAACCTATATGCGACAAACGGCATTGATCGTACTGCTGGCTTACATCGGGAGCTTCATTCCAGCAGATCATGCCGTAATCGGGCAAGTTGACCGTATTTTCACCCGAATCGGCGCGGCAGACGACCTGGCAGGCGGCCGTTCCACATTCATGGTCGAGATGACAGAAGCTGCCGCCATTCTGAACGGTGCCACAGAACAGTCACTGGTACTCATGGATGAAATCGGCAGAGGAACTTCAACATTCGACGGTCTGGCGCTGGCCTGGGCGATAGCGCATCATCTGATCGAGAACAACAAGAGCTTCACGCTTTTCGCAACACATTATTTCGAACTGACCCAATTGCCGGAAACGTATGCTTCGGCAGCCAACGTCCATCTGTCGGCAGTCGAACATAAAGACAACATCGTTTTCCTGCATTCTGTCGAACCGGGCCCTGCATCCCAGAGTTACGGGCTTCAGGTCGCAAAACTGGCCGGAGTTCCTGCTTCTGTCATCCGCGTCGCCAGAAAACACCTGGCAGAACTGGAATCCCATTTTACTCCGGATCGCAATCAGCTCAACCTGTTTTCGTACCCTTTTCACGATAGCGACGAACAGGAAACAGAAAATACCCGGGACTCACATTTCATGCCGTTAATCGAATCCCTTGAGGAACTCGATCCGGACTCCCTTTCCCCCAGGGATGCCCTGGATCGGTTATATGAACTAAAAAAACTATTAAAATCCCTGCAATAAGACCGCCCAGTTTCCCGGATCCGCAGGAAAGAAACGGGCATGCCGGACAAGAATTTGATCAATTTCCGTATTTTTTCAAAGTCGCCATGAAACGATGGATCGCCTGCCTGCTGCTGGTTGTCACAACCATTCTTCAGGCCTGTGCCACCCCCAAAACGCCCGGAAGGTCGTTCTATTTCGTGGCAATGAACCAGCCCTCACAAGACAATGAAAATGTGTTGAGAAAAGCGTTCGATAAACTTGAACGTATCCGCCCGGCATTTGCCATTGTCAACGGCATAAAATCAAATACGGAATCATGCAGCGACGAACTGTATACCGAAAGGAAAAATCTTGTCGCAGATACCCGCTTTCCGGTCATCATTTCATTATCCAATGAAGACTGGGTCAACTGCAAAAACGACAGAGGTGAATCCGTCGCGATCGAAAGACTGATACGGCTGAAAGAAATCTTTTTCGAAAACGCATATTTGCCAGATGACACTCCGATCCAGTTGACCCGGCAATCACTGGGTAATCGTTTCTCCAATTATCCAGAAAACGCCTACTGGCACATGAATTCCATTCTTTTCGCCACCATACATATGCCTGCGGACAATAATCATTATGTTGCCGCAGCCGGACGAAACAATGAATTCGAAGACCGAACCATTGCAAACAAAAACTGGTTGGATCGCCTCTTCCGGATGGCAACGCGTCATCATTACAAGGGAATTGTACTGGTCAGCGACGGAAATCCCTTCACAACAGGTACCCAAAACGAGCGGGACGCCGCAAAACGGGACGGTTTTTACGAAATCAGGCAAAAGCTGAATAGCCTCTTATCACATTATTCCGGCCGGGTACTGTTCATTTACGGACATGGAACGGGCGCCCCCACTGAAATAATCTGGAAAGGCAGACTGGGAACACTCGGATTACGTCCGGAATGGACGCGTATCGATATAAATCTTCATACACCAACCCTATTCAGGGTTGAACCGGTCTTCAGGAAGGCATCCGCTCACAGGAAAAGACAAACTCGTTGACCAGTTTGAGTATTTCCTCGCCCCACATTGACAGACGTTTGTTCCCGATACCGGAAATCTGCAATAGCTCCGCTGCCGTTTTGGGCTGGACAACTGCAATTTCACGTAATGCCAAATCCTGCAAAATGACATAGGCAGGCAGATTCCGCTGACGTGCCACTTCCATACGCCACCATTTCAGCCGGTCAAACAGTTTTTGTTCCAATGGTGACAACACGGGTTGAGAACTCCTGTGAACCTGTCCTGTTTTGTGCTTCTTGTCCGGCCTGACATACGGACGCAACAAAACCGTTTTTTCTCCTTTCAGAACCGGCCGTACCCATTCCGTCAGTTTCAGCGCATTGAATTCCTGATGGTCAACCAAAACGTATTTGGCTGCAACCGCCTGCCGCAAAATGGAACGCCATTCCGCCTCACTCCGGGCAGCGCCGATCCCGAATGTTGAAAGACGATCATGTCCCCACTGCAAAACACGTTCGGAACGGATTCCTCTCAACACTTCAATAACATGAATGGCACCGAATCGCTGTCCGACCCGGTAAATGGCGGAAAGCAGTTTTTGCATATCCTCGGTACCGTCCCTCGCAACCGGAGGCGACAGACAGATATCGCAATTGCCGCATGGCAAAGAGGCTTCTCCGAAATATTCCAGCAAACGCACACGCCGACAGGCCAGTGATTCACAAAAACCCAGCAATGCGTCCAGTTTGCCGATCTGAATCTGCCGGTATTCCATATCGGCGCCGGATTCGTCAATCATGCGCCGTTGTTGCACTACATCCTGCAAACCATACGCCATCCATGCTGTGGCAGGATTTCCGTCCCGTCCGGCACGCCCTGTTTCCTGATAATATCCTTCCATGCTTTTCGGCAAATCCAGATGGGCGACAAACCGGACATCCGGCTTGTCTATCCCCATACCGAACGCAATCGTCGCGACCATGACAATACCGTCCTCCCGCAGAAAACGCGCCTGATTTCCAGCACGTACCGAATAATCAAGACCGGCATGATAAGCAAGTGCCGTTATGCCATGTTCCAGCAGAAAAGCGACCGTTTCCTCGACCCTCCGGCGAGACAGACAATAAACGATCCCTGCATCATTGCGATGCTCGGTCAAAATGAAATCCAGCAACTGGCGACGTGCGTTGTCTTTCTCGACAATACAATAACGGATATTCGAACGGTTGAATGAGGAAACGAACTGCCGGGAACCGTCCAGTTTCAAACGGCTGACAATTTCTTCTCTTGTATGTCCATCCGCTGTCGCGGTAAGTGCGATACGTGGCACATCGGGAAAACACTCATGCAAAACTGATAACCGGATATATTCCGGCCTGAAATCGTGCCCCCACTGTGAAACACAATGCGCTTCATCAATAGCGAAAAGAGCGATCCTAGCTTTTTGCAGCCAGTTCAGACAACGTGATGTCACCAATCTTTCTGGAGCGATATAAACCAGATCAAGCTCATCATGCAAAACAGCCCGTTCAATCCGTGCCGCTTCTTCATAAGACTGTGTGGAATTCAGATAAGCCGCCCTGACACCGACAGTCTCCAATGCATCGACCTGATCCTGCATCAATGCAATCAGAGGAGAAACCACAATCCCGACGCCATCCCTGACCAGGGCCGGAATCTGGTAACACAGCGATTTTCCGCCTCCCGTAGGCATGAGAACAAGCGCGTCATGCCCTGACGAAACATGTTCTATGATCGCTTCCTGCTGTCCCCTGAAAGCTGTATAACCGAAAACGGTCTGCAATATTTCCAGCACTCGCGACCGGACATCCGGAACCGGTCTATCGCTTTTCATACCGGACATGACAATACGACAGAAACACGTTCATTCCACCCAGACGATCCAGCCATAGTGAGCACTGACCAACACAAATATTCCAAAAGCGATTCTGTACCAGGCAAAGGGAATGAAATTATGCGAACTGATATATCGCAAAAGCCAGCGGACACAGAAAAAAGCGGAAACAAATGCGGAAATGGTGCCGATCGTAAATAACGGAATATCCGAAGACGCCAGAAGCGCGCGCTCCTTGAAAATGGAATATGCGGCCGCTCCGAAAAGCGTGGGCATAGCCAGGAAAAACGAAAATTCCGTCGCCGCTTTTCGGGACAAACCGAAAAGCATACCGCCAACAATGGTCGCCCCCGAACGGCTTGTTCCCGGAATCAGGGCAAAAGCCTGTGCACAACCGACTTTAAACGCATCCACGACAGTCATGTCATCGACCGATTCAACCCTTGCGACCGGATTCTTTTCATTTTTCCTTTCCACGAAAATAATGAGCAATCCACCCACAATAAAAGCGGTTGCAACCGGAGCCGGATAAAACAGAAAATCCTGAATGGCCCTGCTGAACGGAATACCCAGTATGGCTGCCGGCAGAAAAGCGACAATCAGATTGATGACAAACTTGCGGTCACGTGCATTGGTGAACATTCCCCTGACCACATCGAGTATTTTATGGCGATACACCCACACGACCGACAACATGGCACCCGACTGGATGGCAATTGAAAATACCTTGACATTATTGCCAGTAAAATCGAGAAGACTGCCGGCCAGAATGAGATGCCCGGTCGAGGAAATGGGAAGAAATTCTGTACAGCCCTCAACAATTCCCATCATGAAGGCTTTAAACATCAAAATAAAATCCATGAAATGCCAGTCAGTAGTCAGATCCACAAACAATCAGGTCGCTTGTTGCCATGCGCCAGACATACAAAACTGCCCGCCATCATACTCGAAAATATCCATTTACGATAATTATATTCATGAAGATGACAACTGGATTGCCGGGCAATCCATTCTGCCAGAACGTCCATGCGCCAGTATTCCGATTATCCGTCCTTTCAGGATTCAGCCAGTCGACATTTTTCAAAGAAACGCGACAACTGTTTTCACTTTATTTCATTTGTAACAAGTTATTAAATCCAGCGCGCACCGATTCAAAAAACACTAAATTCATATCATGATTCAGACCAGTTTAGTCGTTATACTTTCAGTCGCCTGTCCACTCGGCCTGAAAGCATGGACAACACGATGACATCCGGCCATTACCGGAAAATTCGCAAAAGTGGCAATGGGAACAGACTCATGAACATCTCCGATAAAATAAAAACATTCAAAAAACCCAAGGTCTGGATATCTGTATCAGCCGTTATCGTTCTGATTCTGGCTTCGCTGGTTTTCTGGACCACGACCCGTGAGGACGATGTTACCTATATGACGGATACAGTCCGGAAAGGCAATATCCGTCAGGTTGTGGAAGCCACGGGAGAAGTGGCTGCAGTCAATCTGGTCACCGTCGGTGCCCAAGTATCGGGGCAAATCAAGAAACTGCATGTCGTACTCGGGCAGGAAGTCAAACAGGGCGACATGATCGCAGAAATCGATTCCCAGACACAGGAAAACACCTTAAATACTGACAAGGCAAGGCTGGACAACTACAAGGCACAGCTCAAGGCGCGGAAAATCATACTGGCCATCACAAAAAAACAATACGACCGCGAACTTGTCCTGATCAAGACGAATTCCACATCCCAGCAGAATCTGGAAAATGCACGGGATGCCTACGCGACAGCCAAAGCCAATGTTGACGAAACGGAGTCGCTCATCCATCAGACCCAGATCGCCATCAATACGGATGAAACCAACTTGGGCTATACCAAAATCCGTGCACCATTAAACGGCACCATCGTGTCCATTCCGGTCGAAGAAGGCCAGACCGTCAATGCCAACCAGACAACACCGACCATCGTTCAGATTGCCAATCTGAACGATATGGAAATCGATATCGAAATATCCGAAGGTGATATCACCAAAGTCAAACCGGGAATGGACATTGACTATACCATTCTCTCGGAACCGAATACGGTATTTCATGCAAAGCTGGATTCGATTGACCCCGGTCTGACCACCCTGACAGATGGCAGTTACAACAGCAGTTCGTCCGGCTCCAGTTCATCCAGTTCATCCAGTTCATCCAGTACGGAAGCGGTCTATTATTACGGACGTGCCTATGTCGACAATCCGGGCGGCATACTCCGTATCGGCATGTTGACACAGAACACCATCCATGTTTCTTCCGCTGAAGATGTGCTGATTGTTCCCAGCATCACGATCACATCCCGCCAGGGCAAACATTTCGTACGGATTCTGACTGACAAAAACGAGGTTGAGCGGCGGGATGTTGAAATCGGGATTTCGGATGGGGTTTTCACTGAAATCAAGTCCGGACTCAACGAAGGTGAACAGGTCATTTCTTCCGAAGTTAGCAAAGGTGAACAGGTCGGATCCGCATCTCGCATGCGCGGACCGAGGATTTGAACATGAACATCATTGAATTGCGCGGCATCAACAAAATTTACGGAACCGGCGAGAATCAGGTACGCGTTCTGAAAGACATCGATCTCGACATCGAATCAGGCGATTTCGTTGCCATCATTGGCCAGTCCGGTTCCGGCAAATCCACACTGATGAATATTCTCGGCTGTCTGGATACGGCCAGTTCCGGCAATTACAGAATCGCTGGCGAAAACGTTGCCGGCATGACGCCCGACCAGCTTGCTGCCTTGCGCAGTCAATACCTCGGTTTCATCTTTCAGCGTTACAATCTGCTTTCCACACTGAACGCTGAAGAAAATGTCGAGTTGCCGGCCATTTATTCGGGACTGAAACATGAAGAAAGGCAGACACGTGCGGAAAAACTGCTGACCAGCCTTGATCTGGGAAACCGCATCGACCATCTGCCATCCGAACTGTCCGGCGGCCAGCAACAGCGTGTCAGTATCGCACGTGCCCTGATGAATGGCGGCGACATCATTCTCGCAGACGAACCGACTGGCGCACTGGACTCTAAAAGCGGCGAAAATGTCATGGCCATTCTCAACATGCTCAACGACAACGGCCATACTATCATTCTGGTCACACATGACAAAAACGTCGCCAATCATGCCAACCGCATCATCGAAATCAGGGACGGCATCATTATCGCAGACGAGCGGAAAAAACCGAACAAGAACAGCAACCAGAAATACTTTCCTAAGGAAGACAACCGTAATACCTTTGCCTACTTCAAGGACCAGTTTGCCGAAGCATTCAGAATGTCCATCCAGGCCATCAAGACCCACAAGATGCGTTCCATGCTGACCATGCTGGGCATCATTATCGGCATCGCATCGGTGGTTTCTGTCGTTGCACTGGGCAAGGGATCACAGGAAAAAATCCTTGCCGACATCAATTCAATGGGAACCAACACCATCATGATCATGCCGGGTCACGGTTTTGGTGACCGCAACTCCAGCAAATACAAAACCCTGACCGTTCACGATTCCGATTTGCTGGCACGGCAAAGCTATGTCGACAGCGCAACCCCCGCTGTCAGTTCTTCCGGAACGCTGACCTGGCAAAACATTTCCGTCACGGCCCAATTACAGGGAGTCGGCGAACAATACTTCGATGTCAAGGGACTCAAATCCGAAGAAGGGCGTTTTTTCAATCGCGAAGATGTTAAGAAAGGCAGTGCCGTCGTCGTCATTGACCAAAATACCAAAAACAAGCTCTTCCCCAATGGGGGCGATATCATCGGCAATACCATCATATTCAACCGCCAGCCACTGAAAATCATCGGCATTTCCGAAAAACAGAACGCCAACTTCGGACCAACCGATACTCTGACAATGTGGTCTCCCTATACTGCCGTCATGAACCGCATCACCGGCGACCGGAATATTTCTTCCATCACGGTCAAGGTCAGGGATGACGTCAGCATGACTGCTGCGGAAAAAAATATCATCCGTTTTCTGACTGTCAAACATGGCAAGGAAGATTTTTTTACCGTCAATACGGACAGTATCCGGCAAACCATTGAAAGCACCACCGGAACCATGCGGCTGCTGATTTCCTGCATTGCCCTTATTTCACTGGTCGTCGGAGGAATTGGCGTCATGAATATCATGTTGGTCTCGGTAACGGAACGGACCCGGGAAATCGGTATCCGGATGGCTGTCGGTGCACGGAGAAGCAGCGTATTGCAACAATTCCTGATCGAAGCCGTCCTGATCTGTATCATCGGAGGATTCATCGGCATCCTGTTTGCTTTCGGCATCGGCCTTTTCTTCAGCATGTTCGTTCAGACCTTTACCATGTCCTATTCGGCCGCATCCATTATTCTAGCGCTGGCCTGCTCAACCCTGATCGGTGTTATTTTCGGATATATTCCCGCCCGTAACGCCTCCCGTCTCAATCCGGTGGATGCCCTATGCGACTGATTCCCTATGCCCTCTTCTGTCTTGCCATTGCAGGCTGTGCAACCCAATCCGTCACGGTTCCGGACACAGGACTGATGACTTACCACACCATTGCCTCCGATTTCCGGATCGATCGTGAATGGTGGAAAGCCTACAACGACAAAAATCTAGACCGTATTGTCGAACTGGCGCTCGCCAATAATACTGATCTGAAAAAAAGTGCCATTACAGTAAACAAGGCACTTTATGAAGCCAACCTGCTCGGACAGGAACTGGTCCCCGAATTTTCGGGATCGGGTGGAGCTTCAACCACAACCAATACCAAGGCCGGAGAAACCGCCCATAGCTATACGGCAGAACTTGGTGTCAGTTATGAACTGGATTTGTGGCGCAAACTGAGCAGCGCTGCCTCGGCACAAGAATGGGAATATAAGGCAACCCAGGAAGACATGGAAACCGTGCGACTGACACTGATCAACAACGTCGTCGACAGTTATTTCCGTCTCGTCTATCTGAATCAGGCCATTCGTGTCACTGAACAGAATATCCGTTTCTATACTGAACTTTTACAGATTATCAACAACAAATATACTGCGGGAAAAGTCGATGCTCTCGAGCCACTCACAGCGGAACAATCCCTGCTTTCCTCACAAAGCAGCCTGATGACACTCGAGACAACACGCAAGACAGTTGAACAGACCCTGCGCAATCTGCTGAACCTGAAACCGGAAGACAAGCTGGACATCCCGCTCGAGGATATTCTTTCCGTACCATTGACCGACGTAGATCTGGATGTCCCTGTCGCTGCGCTGGGTCTCCGTCCGGATGTAAAGGCTGCCGAATACCGGATACAATCGGCCTTTCTTGACTGGGAATCAGTCAAGGCGAGCGTCTATCCCGGCATTTCGATCGGCAGTACGTTAAGTGTTTCATCAAACAAATCCAGTACCCTGTTCAACGTGCCGTTTCTGGCTGGCGCCGTACAAATCAATCTTCCTTTCTTGCAATGGAATAAACTGAAATGGAATATCAAGATTTCCGAAGCCGATTTCGAAAATGCCAAACTGGATCTGACATCAACTGTCAACACTGCCCTAAACGAAGTGGATACTTACTACTACTCCTATCAGAAATCGCTGTCACTGCTTGACAATGTCCGCCGGAAATACGATACCGACTCCCAAATAAGCATCTATAACCAGATGCGTTACGAAGCGGGCGCTGACGAACTGAAAGACTGGCTTGATGCAAAATGCGCTGAAAACCAGACTCTTCTGACTTTGCTGGAAGCAAAATACAATGCCATCAATTATGAAAATGGCATTTATAAAGCCTTGGGTGCGAGATTATCGGATCATTCTCCGCAAAAAGCATCATGAACCATTAACCTGAAAGATGGTTCATGATTGAGCGCAGACAAAAAAGAACCGAAGTTTGCTTCCATTTGATACAAACCGCCGTGTCCGCCAGACAGCATTTGCTAGAATATTCCCTGTCCCTGATATTTTTAAAGCACGCACCATTATGCGTACTGCGCGAACCAATATGATCGAGAACCAGATCCGCGCCGGCGGTGTCTACCTCCAGAACGTTTTCGATTCTCTCGATGCCATCAGGCGAGAAGATTTCGTTCCTTCCGCCTATGGCGAATACGCCTATGCTGATATGGAAATACCTCTGCCATATGGTCAGAATATGTTGACGCCACTAACGGAAGCACTTGTTCTGCAAGCTGTTTCCGTCAACAAAAATGACATGGTACTGGAAATCGGAACAGGGTCGGGTTACATGGCCGCACTTTTGGCCCATGGCACCAGACATGTTACAACAGTTGAAATCGAACCGGGCCTGAAAAACATGGCGGCCAAAAATCTAGCCCGTTATGGAGTGGAAAATGTTCATGTTGTGTGTGAGAACGGTCTTCTGATTGAGCGATATGCGCCCGACAGCCTTTTCGACGTAATCGTGTTCTCCGGTGCAGTCTCTTTCATTCCGGAAATGTTCATGAACCGGCTCGCGAACAATGGAAGAATGGTTGTCTTTTATGAAAACGATTCTTTCGTACAAGCCCTGTTATTACAAAAAAATCCAGCAACTGACCAGAATATCAGGCTATTATTTGAAACATCCGTAAAATCCTTGAGAGAGCAGCTTCATCATTCTCATTTTCGTTTTTGAACAGGATTGAATCCCTATCCGATCTCATTTGGAGTAAGTATGCACTATCGCTCTGTCATACCTTTTATTGCAAGCTGCATTTTTTCAGCCAATGTATTTGCTGCTGACCTCATGCAAACCTACATGGAGGCTCTTGCAAATGATCCGCAGTATGCCAGTGCAAGAGCGGCACTAATGGCAGGACAGGAAAAAAGCACCCAGGGATTGTCCAGACTGCTGCCCAATCTGAGCGCTTCCGGCAGTTACGGCAGAAACTACCTTGAAGGTCTGGATTATACGGAAAACAAATATACCATCGCACTGACACAACCGATATTCAACTGGGCCGATTTCCAGAATTATGCCAACAGCAAGCTAGAAGTTTCCATCAGCGAAGCGCAATTCGCCCAAGCACAACAGGATTTGATGATGCGAGTGGCTCAGGCCTACTTCGATGTATTGACCGCACAAGACGTACTGACCTTTGCACAAGCACAAAAAGCGGCTGTCGCACAACAGCTCGAACAAGCAAAACGCAGTTTCGAAATCGGTACCGTAACGATTACCGATACCCATGAAGCAGAGGCTCGTTACAATCTGGCAGAATCGGATGAAATCACCGCCATCAATGATCTGGAAGTCAAACGCACGGCACTGGAACAGATCATCGGTCATCCCCCCGGGATGCTTGATCCCCTGAAAAAGGGCGTCACTTTAAGTGCTCCGGAACCGAACGTCATGTCATCATGGGTCAATTCAGCAGAAAACCAGAATTATCAGGTCGTCCAATACCGGCTTTCCCACGAAATGGCAAAGCGCAATATCGAAATAAACAAGGCAGGACATTATCCGACAATCGATCTCGTCGCATCCTACAATCATACCGATCAGGCACAGTACATGATCGACAGCAGTGGCGGTATCCACGACTACAACACATCCAAAATGATCGGCGTTCAATGGAATATTCCGATTTTCTCCGGCTTCGGTGTCACTAGCAAGGTCAAAGAATCCATTGCTCTTGAAGACAAGGCTCGCAACGATCTCGAAGCATCCCGCAGAAGCGCTGCACAACTGGCCAGACAATCCTACCTTGGCGTCAACAGCGGGCTATCCCAAGTCAAGGCTCTTGAAGCTGCCGAAGTATCCAGTCTTTCCTCACTGGAATCCAACAAACTCGGATATGAGGTCGGAGTCCGTATCAATATCGATGTGCTGAATGCTGAACAGCAGGTATTCATGACCCGCCGTGATCTGACCCAAGCCCGCAACAACACGATCATCCATGGATTGAGACTGAAACAGGCGGCGGGAACATTAAACGAGGACGATCTCAAACGCGTCAATATGCTTTTACAAAAATAAGCAGCTTGTCACATCTCTCAGGATTTCGTATAATCTTAAATTCCTTGAAATGCTTGGTATATTTTTGTATTTCCGGCAATGGTGGACGTAGCTCAGTTGGTAGAGTCCAGGATTGTGATTCCTGTTGTCGTGGGTTCGAGCCCCATCGTCCACCCCAGATGCATAATAGAGTAAGGTGGCGGGATTGGCCCGCCACCCTTCTCACCGAACCGAACGTGCCCATCCAGGCATT
>CAZRQR010000004.1:0-46016 GCA_964602435.1 uncultured Oxalobacter sp. | reverse complement strand
ATGGCCTGCCCTAGTGGATTCGAACCACTGACCTACGGCTTAGAAGGCCGTTGCTCTATCCAGCTGAGCTAAGGGCAGACTGAAGTTGGCACATATTCGCTGAAGGTGGATAAACGATATCCCCTTTCAATAAGAAACAGGCTGCCAAAGACAACCTGTTTTTGTATATGGTCGGGGCGAGATGATTCGAACATCCGACCCACTGGTCCCAAACCAGTTGCGCTACCAGGCTGCGCTACGCCCCGGAAACAGTAATGATACCTTTAATGTCTTACAAAATCAATTGTCACCACGATCTTTCCGATTTTTAGTTGGTGCGAAACGACGATATGGATCAGGCTACCTGTTCAAGACATTGATTTGCAATCCGTTCAGCCATTTCTTTGGCTTCGGCGGCATTCTCTGCCTCAACCATAACGCGTATCAGCGGTTCAGTTCCCGATGCACGGATCAGAACTCTTCCACGATTGCCCAGTTCTTCTTCAACTCTCTGCTTTGCTGACTGTATGGCAAAGTTTTCTTTCCAATTGAATCCTGGAGTGATGCGTACATTCACCAGCGTTTGTGGGTAAAGTTTCAGTTCACTGATGAAAGTGGGCAACGTTGTATGATGACGACGAAGCGCTGCTAGTACCTGCAAGGCGGAAATAATACCATCACCGGTAGTATGCTTGTCGAGACAAATCAGATGTCCTGATCCCTCACCGCCCAACAGCCATCCTTTCTCCAGAAGGGTCTCAAGAACATACCGGTCACCGACATTGGCCCGTACAAAACCGACCTGCTTTTCTCTGAATGCCACTTCCAGTCCCATATTGGTCATGAGGGTACCAACTACTCCCTTAACATCGCTATACGCCAGCCGGTCCTTGGCAATCAGATACAAAAGCTGATCGCCATTGTAAACCTGTCCATCCGAATCAACCATGACCAGTCTGTCTGCATCACCATCCAGCGCTATCCCAAGATCTGCCTTGTTTTCAAGAACTGCAGAAACCAGTGATTCGACGGATGTCGCTCCACAATGATCGTTGATATTCAATCCATTCGGTTGTGCTCCTATGGATATGACATCTGCACCCAGCTCGTGAAAAACGCATGGTGCGATATTGTAAGCAGCACCATTGGCGCAGTCGACTACTATTTTGAGTCCACGAAGATCATAACTTGTCGGAAACGTGCTCTTGCAAAACTCGATATATCTGCCTTGTGCATCATCCAGTCTGCGCGTTTTACCCAGATTTTCAGAAGTTGCACAATCCATCGGCTTATCAACCAGAGATTCGATTTCAAATTCCATATCATCCGGCAGCTTGTTGCCGGATGCCGAAAAGAACTTGATACCATTATCATGGTAAGGATTATGCGAGGCTGAAATGACAATACCGGCAGAGAGACGCAATGCACGAGTCAGATAGGCCACGGCAGGAGTCGGCATGGGCCCGGACAACATGACATCGACTCCAGCTGCGGAAAGCCCTGCCTGCAGGGATGCCTCCAGCATATATCCCGAAATACGTGTATCCTTGCCTATCAGGACAGTCGGCGTACCGGAAGCTATCGCCGTCCTGGTCAAAACCTTTCCTGCAGCATAACCAAGTTTCATGACAAAATCGGGTGTAATCGGCGCCTTGCCGACCAGTCCTCGTACACCATCCGTTCCAAAATATCGACGTTTCATTTTCTTACCAATTTTTCAGTGACACTATCGTGTCGCCAGCCAGACTTTCAACGCATCCAGCGTTTCGCCTACATCATGCACCCTCAGAATTGCCACGCCATGTTCCACAGCAGACAGTGCAATTGCCAGACTGCCGGCCAGTCTTTTTTCAACAGACTTTCCAGTCAGCGCTGCCACGACTGATTTGCGTGACAAACCTGCCAGAACAGGCAAATCCAATTTCTCATGCAAGACATCCATATTCTTGAGCAAAACCAGATTATCTTCCAGTGTTTTGCCAAAACCGAACCCCGGATCGATACAAATACGATTTTCCGATATTCCCGCCTCTTTCAAATCTGAAACCCGTTGTTCAAGAAAATCCGAAACTTCACGGGTTACATCCTCATAATGGGGACATTTCTGCATGCTTTTTGGATTACCCTGCATATGCATGACACACAGGCCACAATCAGAACCGGCAACTGCTTCCAAGGCTCCATCAGATGTGAAACCATAAATGTCATTGATCATATCAGCCCCATGAGCCAACGCAGCAGCCATGACTTCAGGTTTGTAAGTATCGATGGACAAAGGTTTTCCACAATCTTTAAGTGCCTCGACAACCGGCAAGATCCGGTCAAGCTCCTCCTGAAGAGGTACAGGATCTGCACCGGGACGTGAAGATTCGGCACCGATATCAATAATATCGACACCTTCCCGAATCATTTCTTCTGCATGCGACAAGACCGAGGGCAAAGACAAATATTTGCCACCATCCGAAAAAGAATCCGGTGTAATATTCAGGATACCCATCACCAAGGGACGGAATTCCCTACTTTCCAGCTCAAAACGATAACGGCCACATTGAAGATACTTCATGTTTTTTGCTTAAAAAGGGCGAGACATGCTCACCCTTTTAACCGACAACAAATGGATCAGGCCGGTGCAGCGGCATTTTCCGCTACTTCCGTACTATCATTGCTTTGGGAGGATCTTGAAGACGCTGATTTTGGAGGACGAGGATCCACACCATCCATAATGTCATTCACCTGATCGGAATCCAGCGTTTCCCATTCAAGTAACAATTTTGCCATCTTCTCGACTTTATCCCTGTTTTCCTCCAGCAACTTGCGCGCCAGAGCATATTGCTGATCAAGAATGGAGCGGATTTCATTGTCGACTTTCTGCTGCGTCGCTTCAGATACCGTTTTGGCAGACATGCGCCCGCCATAGAACATATCCTGTTCCGTATCTTCATACACCATGGTTCCCAGTGTTTCCGACATGCCATAACGCGTTACCATGGCCCTCGCTATCTTGGTTGCCCGTTCAAAATCATTCGATGCACCGGTAGACATTTGATGCATGAACAATTCTTCTGCGATACGACCACCGAACAGAATAGCGATTTCCTCCAGCATCTTGTCCTTGTACATGTTGATACGGTCATGTTCGGGCAATTGCCATGTCAGGCCCAAGGCATGGCCACGCGGCATAATGGTCACCTTATGGACCGGATCAGCCTTCGGCAACAGCTTGGCGACTACAGCATGACCGGATTCATGATAAGCCGTATTGGTCCGTTCTTCCTCACGCATAACAAAGGATTTCCGTTCCGGTCCCATCAGAATCTTGTCTTTCGCATCCTCAAAATCCTGCATTTCAACAAGACGCTTGTTACGCCTTGCGGCAAAAAGAGCGGATTCATTAACAAGATTGGCCAGATCGGCGCCAGAAAAACCAGGCGTACCACGAGCCAGCACATTGGGATCGACATCCGGAGCGATCGGTACCTTGCGCATATGGACATTGAGAATCTGTTCACGTCCCCGGATATCCGGCAAACCGACAATAACCTGCCGGTCAAAACGGCCCGGACGCAACAGTGCCTTGTCCAGAACATCCGCACGGTTGGTCGCTGCCACGACGATAGTTCCCGAATTCGGTTCGAAACCATCCATTTCAACCAGCAACTGGTTCAATGTCTGCTCACGTTCATCATTGCCACCTCCCATACCGGCACCACGATGACGACCAACGGCATCGATTTCATCAATGAAAATGATGCAGGGGGAATGTTTTTTGGCTGTTTCGAACATATCGCGAACCCGCGATGCGCCGACACCGACAAACATTTCCACAAAATCCGAACCGGAAATGGAAAAGAACGGTACCTTGGCCTCACCTGCAATCGCCCTAGCTAAAAGAGTCTTGCCAGTACCTGGAGGCCCCACCAGCAACAAACCACGGGGAATACGCCCCCCCAGTTTCTGGAACTTGCTCGGATCCCGCAGGAAATCCACAACCTCATGAACCTCTTCCTTGGCTTCATCACAACCGGCAACATCATTAAATGTCACTGTATTGTTCTTCTGGTCTATCATTCGCGCTTTCGACTTTCCGAAAGAAAAAGCTCCCCCTTTTCCACCGCCTTGCATCTGGCGCATGAAAAAAATCCAGACGCCGACAAGAAGCAGCATGGGAAACCACGAAATCAGTATCTGTGACCAGAATGAAGGTTCTTCCGGTGGCTTGACATCAAACTGGACGCTGTTGTCAACGAGATCACCGACCAGCCCGCGATCGAGATAGGTCACGCCCGTCTTGACCTTCTTCCCGTCAGCAGTCGTGGCAACGATTGAACGATCTTCAATCACGACATCCTTGATCCGTTTCGATTTCACTTCATCAAGGAACTGTGAGTAATTGATCGGCTCAACACTTGCCGCATCGTTACGCTTTGTAAAATAATTGAAAGTCGTAAGAAGGACAATAATAATGGCAGTCCAAATACCTACCCTGACAAACATATTGTTCACAAAGACTCCTCAGACGCTCGTGCGTCAATTGCTGATAGATAATTCATTTTACAATCATTTTCAAGCGTCTGCCATCACCATAACAAGTGGCAGAGACATATTAATCAAAGTCTGCCTGTACACTCCTTACAAATCTCCGGAAATGTTATCCGGTTTTGCCGACTGAAATATACATTTTTACAAATGGAGACAAAATCAGAAAAATCAAGCTGTGTCAGTCCGGATGACGCAATTGCTGTCCCAACAGAAAAATTTCCGAAGAATAATCACGGCTTGCTTTTGGTTTTTTGGGAGTAACGCTTACAAAAGTTTCACGGAATTTCTTCAGTATGTCGTTGTAACTGCTTCCATTGAAACACTTGACCAGTAATGAACCGGACGGTTTGAGATGAGCCTGTGCAAAATCAAGTGCCAGTTCCATCAGGTATTCCACACGTGCGGCATCGGTCGTGGCAATTCCCGAAAGATTGGGAGCCATATCAGACAGTATCAGATCGACCTTGCGCCCTTTCAGCAATGTTTCCAGTTCATTCAGCACTGATTCTTCACGGAAATCACCCTGAAGAAAATGAACGCCTGCAACCGGCTCCATCGGGAGAATATCGAGACCGACAATCATTCCGTTAACCTGATTGCTGCCTTGCGTTCCCAGTTTGCGAGTAATATATTGCGACCAGCTGCCGGGAGCACATCCCAGATCGACGATAATCTGACCTGGCCCGATGAGTTTTGCATCCTCGTCTATTTCACTCAGCTTGTAAACGGCGCGTGCACGATAACCTTCTTTTTGCGCCAGTTTCACATACGGATCACCGAGATGGTTTTTCATCCAGCTTTTATTGAATTTATTTTTTGACATTCGCGTAAAATACAGTTTTCCAAAGGAATATCATGCTGAAACTAACTCCTGCACAACGAAGCCTGTTGAGATCGCAGGCACATAACCTGAATCCGGTCGTCATGATTGGCGATGCCGGGCTGAGTGACGCGGTCCTGAAAGAAATCAGTATCAATCTTGATGCACACGGCCTGATCAAGATCCGTGTTTTCGGTGATGGCCGCCTAGCACGTATCGAAATGCTGCAAACGATTTGCGAACAACTTGATGCAGCTCCCATCCAGCATATCGGTAAACTGTTGGTCATTTACCGCCCGCAGAAAGAATCTGTCAAACCGTCGGAAAACACCAAAAAGGGAGGACTGAAATCGGTTGTGACGTTCAAACCGGGATTCGGCGCCATCAAGAATCGTGTGAAAAAAGTCCTGATCAAAGGCAACGAACGCGTCACCCAAGGCGGATTGATCAAACGCAAGAAAACCCGCCAGACGAGTGCCAAGAAAAAGGCACTCTCCCGATAGAAAAGATTTCAGATAAACAGGACATCAAGAATTTCATATTCACGGATTCCGGCGGGCGCGTTGACTTCAACGACATCGCCCGCCTCGCGACCGATCAGGGCACGAGCCAGCGGCGAAGTAACCGAAATTTTCATCTCTTTCAAATCGGCCTCGTCATTGCCGACAATCTGGTACCTGACTCTTTCCCCACTTTCCAGATCTTCCAGCGAAACAGTCGCAGCAAAAACAATGCGGCCATTAGTGTTCAGCGTCTTCGGATCAATGATCTGTGCCGAACTCAGTTTGCTTTCCAATTCGACAATACGACCTTCGATAAACGCCTGACGTTCCTTGGCCGCATCATATTCCGCATTTTCGGACAGGTCACCATGAGATCGTGCCTCTGCAATCGCCGCAACGACCTCATAACGGTCTTTGGTTTTCAGCCGGCGCAATTCCTCGCGCATCATTTGTGCGCCTCTGACGGTAACTGGTATAGAACTCATTTTCCTATCTCTCAAAAAACCGGCGAGGCTTTGCAACACCCGACTGTGTCATAAAAGCCTCGCGAATCATTCAAATGTTCGATCAATGAAGCATTTTGTGCAGACCTTGCAAGTCGTAAACATTGATATTGTCCATACATGCAATGCCTTGCACAGCCGCTTCAGCACCCGCAATCGTTGTAATGGTATTGATACGGGCTGCCAGAGCCGATGTCCGTATGATACGGGAATCGAAAATGGCATTTCTCCTTTCCTCAACGGTATTGATCACCATCACGATTTCATGATTCTTGATCACGTCACCGATATGCGGTCGCCCTTCGGCAACCTTGTTCACCGTTTCAACTTCAATACCTGCCTCACGAATCGTATTGGCCGTTCCTCGCGTTGCCATGATCGTAAAGCCCAGCTTGACAAGATCCTTCGCGACCCTGACAGCCCGGGGCTTGTCACTGTCCTTGACCGACAGGAACACCTTGCCTGAACGCGGCAAATTGACGCCAGCGGCCATTTGCGATTTGACAAAGGCTTCCCCGAATGTTTTTCCGACACCCATAACCTCACCGGTCGATTTCATTTCCGGCCCCAGAATCGTATCCACGCCAGGGAATTTGACAAACGGGAAAACCGCTTCCTTGACACTAAAATAAGGCGGCACGGTTTCCTTGTCGATACCCTGTTCATCCAGCGATTTGCCGACCATGCAACGAGCCGCGATTTTCGCCAGCTGCCTTCCGGTCGCTTTTGAAACGAATGGAACCGTCCGTGAAGCCCGTGGATTGACTTCAAGTACAAACGCGACGTCCTGCAATTTGCCATCCATTTCCTGGTGCTGGATAGCGAATTGGACATTCATCAGACCAATGACGTTCAGGCCTTTTGCCATCAGTGTCGTCTGACGTTTCAGCTCCTCGATCGTGTCTCCGGACAGGGAATAAGGCGGCAAAGAACAGGCAGAATCACCGGAATGGACACCCGCCTGTTCAATATGTTCCATGACACCGCCGATCACAACCCGTTTTCCATCGGACACACAATCCACATCCACTTCGATCGCATCGTTAAGGAAACGGTCAAGCAAAACGGGGGAATCATTGGAAACCTTGACCGCCTCACGCATATAGCGGTCCAGACCAGCCTGATCGTGGACGATTTCCATGGCACGACCGCCCAGTACATAAGAAGGACGCACCACAATCGGATACCCGATTTCCTTTGCCAGCTCCATCGCTTCTTCTTCGGTACGTGCAGTCCTGTTAGGCGGCTGTCGCAGATTCAGATCTTTCAACAGTTTCTGGAAACGCTCGCGATCTTCCGCTGCATCGATCATATCCGGAGACGTACCGACAATCGGCACACCATTGGCTTCCAAATCAAGTGCCAGTTTCAGCGGTGTCTGGCCGCCATACTGGACAATCACACCATACGGTTTTTCCTTGTCGACAATTTCCAGCACATCTTCCAGTGTCAGCGGCTCGAAATACAGCCGGTCGGAAATGTCGTAATCGGTAGAAACCGTTTCAGGATTGCAGTTGACCATGATGGTTTCATAACCGTCTTCACGCATTGCCATGGCCGCATGAACACAACAGTAATCGAACTCGATTCCCTGCCCGATACGGTTCGGGCCACCGCCCAGAACCATGATCTTCTTCCTGTCTGTCGGCTCGGCTTCACATTCTTCATCATATGTGGAATACATGTAAGCCGTATTCGTGGCAAATTCCGCTGCACAGGTATCGACCCGCTTGTAAACCGGCCGGATACCCCAGGCATGACGTTTGTCACGAATGACCTTGTCTGTCGTTTTTAGCAACCAGGCCAGACGTTTGTCGGAAAAACCTTTCTGCTTGAGTTTGAAGAGAGTGTCCTTGTCCAGATCTTCCAGCTTCTGCTGGTCAAGCCATAATTCGATATCGACGATTTCCTTGATCTGCGCCAGAAACCAGGGATCGATATGCGTCAGACTATGCACCTCGTCCAGTGTAAAACCCTGTGCGAATGCATCACCGACATACCAGATACGTTCCGGTCCCGGTTCACCGAGCTCTTCCTTGATGACTTCGTGATCGGTTGTTTTTTCATTCATGCCTTCCACGCCGACTTCAAGCCCGCGCAATGCTTTCTGGAACGATTCCTGGAATGTCCTGCCGATTGCCATCACTTCACCCACCGATTTCATTTGCGTCGTCAGATGCGGATCGGCAGACGGGAATTTCTCGAATGTGAAACGGGGTACTTTCGTGACGACATAATCAATAGAAGGCTCGAAAGAAGCCGGTGTCGCGCCACCCGTAATTTCGTTCCTCAATTCATCCAGAGTGAAACCGATCGCCAACTTGGCGGCGACCTTGGCAATCGGAAAACCGGTTGCTTTCGATGCCAGTGCGGATGAACGGGAAACACGCGGATTCATCTCGATGACGATCATGCGCCCATCTTTCGGATTGATGGCGAACTGGACATTCGATCCACCTGTATCAACCCCGATTTCACGCAGAATGGCAATCGAGGCATTGCGCATCAGCTGATATTCCTTGTCGGTCAGTGTCTGCGCCGGCGCTACCGTGATCGAATCACCGGTATGCACGCCCATCGGATCCAGGTTTTCGATCGAACAGACAATAATACAGTTGTCCGCCCGGTCACGGACCACTTCCATTTCGTATTCTTTCCAGCCGATCAGCGATTCCTCGATCAGCAATTCACTGGTAGGAGACGCTTCCAGGCCTCGACGGCAAATGGCATCGAATTCCTCTTCGTTATAGGCAATGCCGCCACCCGTGCCGCCCAGTGTGAAAGATGGCCGGATAATAACCGGAAACCCTATCCTCTTCTGGACATCCCACGCTTCTTCCAGCGAATGTGCAATTCCGGAACGTGCGGAAGAAAGTCCGATTTTCGTCATGGCTTCCTTGAATTTCGAACGATCCTCAGCCTTGTCGATCGCTTCGGGCGAGGCACCGATCAATTCAACATCATATTTTTCCAGAACGCCATTACGATACAAATCGAGCGCGCAGTTCAGAGCCGTCTGGCCACCCATGGTCGGCAAAATGGCATCCGGTCTTTCCTTCTCGATAATCTGTTCCACCACTTTCCAAGTGATCGGTTCGATGAACGTCACATCCGCCATATCCGGATCGGTCATGATGGTTGCAGGATTGCTGTTGACCAGAATGACCTTGTAACCTTCTTCCCTCAAAGCCTTGCAAGCCTGTGCGCCGGAATAATCGAATTCACAAGCCTGTCCAATAATAATAGGACCGGCGCCAATAATAAGAATGCTTTTGATATCTGTACGTTTTGGCATATTTTCCAGTTGTATAGGTTACCGTTTTCAAAAAACCGTCTGAAAACAGCGAAAATGCTTTTTCTTTTGCCGAGGCAAATTCTGCTTTGGCAAAACAGGATCATTACTTGTTCTTTCTGGCCTTTTCCATCAATTCGACAAATCTGTCAAACAGATAATCGACATCACCCGGACCGGGAGATGCTTCCGGATGCCCCTGAAAACAGAAAGCGGGTTTATCGGTTCGGGCAAATCCCTGCAAGGAACCGTCAAAAAGCGACTTGTGCGTCACCCTGCAATTGGATGGCAAGGTGGAAGCATCGACAGCAAAACCATGATTTTGCGAAGTGATCAATACCTTTCCCGTTTCAAGGTCCTGTACAGGATGGTTGGCACCGTGATGGCCGAACTTCATTTTCATGGTTTTTGCGCCGGCAGCCAATGCCATGATCTGATGCCCTAGACAAATCCCGAAAGTCGGAATACAGCGTTCGATCAGTTCACGTGCTGCATCAATGGCATAGGAACACGGTTCCGGATCTCCGGGACCATTTGACAGAAAGATTCCATCCGGCGACAGCTTCAGCACATCCCCGGCCGAGGATTGCGCAGGAACGACCGTTACCCTGCATCCACGATCGGTCAACATACGCAAAATATTGCGTTTGACCCCGAAATCAAAAGCAACGACATGATATTTGTAGTCACCAAGCTGCTTGTAACCCGATCCCAGTTCCCAACCTGCTTCCGTCCATTCATAAGAACGATCCGTCGTGACTTTCCTAGCCAGATCCTGACCGGAAAGCCCTGAACAACTGCGTGCCAGCTCAAGCGCTCTTTTCTCATCATTACCGACAACAATCGCGCCACTTTGCGCCCCTTTTTCACGAAGGATACGGGTCAACTTGCGGGTATCGATACCGGCAATCGCAACAATATTCTGTTCTTTCAGATAATCGGGAAGAGACTGGGTCGCACGGAAATTGGAAATGACAGGCTGTACATCTTTGACGATAAAACCGGCAGCCTGTATTTTTCCGGATTCAATGTCTTCTGGATTGATGCCCGTATTGCCGATATGGGGATAAGTCAGGGTAACGATTTGACCACTGTAACTGGGATCTGTCAGAATTTCCTGATAGCCGGTCATGGAAGTATTGAAAACGACCTCACCGGAAGTTTCACCTGAAGCGCCAATGGAATAGCCGTGAAAAACAGTGCCGTCTGCAAGTGCCAAAACGGCTGGAACCTGTTGACCGAAAGGGAATTGCAAGGTAACTCCTTTTAGTGCTACCGCAACGGCCCGGCTCCATCAGGTCGCATTAGCCTCCCGAACTGCTGTGAAACCAGTTCGGAACACTAGATTTCAATAGGAGTCAAAACGCAGGCGCTACGGTAATGATTGAATTTGTTAAGCGATTCAATTATAGCCGAGAATAAATATGCCAGCAAACTGCGGTTTCCGTTATTTCCCGGAATACCCCAACCCCATCGCTTCCCGGACATCGCGCATGGTTTCCACGGCAAGCCCACGCGCTTTCTCGCAGCCATGTTCGACGATCTCCCGGACCAATGCCGGTTTGGCGATATACTGCTGCGCTCTCTCCTGCATCGGCTCCAGTTCACGGACAACCGCATCGATAATCGGCTGTTTACACTGTATACAACCGATTCCGGCAGACCTGCATCCTTTCTGTACCCACTCCTTCGTTTCATCGTCCGAGTAGACCACATGAAAAAGCCAGACGGGACATTTTTCCGGATCTCCGGGATCAGTCCGTTTGACACGTGCGGGATCGGTCTGCATGGTACGGACTTTTCTGGTAACCGTTTCCTTGTCGTCGCGCAACGCGATGGTATTGCCGTAACTTTTCGACATTTTGGCACCATCAAGTCCCGGCAACCGGGAAGCCTCCGTCAGCAATGCCTGAGGCTCGGCCAGAATCTGTTTGCGACTTCCCTGCAGATAACCGTATAACAACTCCCTGTCGCTTGCCGACAGACTGCCAGCCTGATCCAGCATGGCCTTTGCCTTCTCAAGCGATTCGGTATTCCCCTTTTCCTGGTAATCCGTGCGCAATTCCATAAAAACCCTGGCCTGTTTGCTTCCGAGTTTTTTCGCGCTCGCCTGTGCTTTCTCATCAAAGCCTTTTTCCCGGCCATACATATAATTGAAACGACGCGCTAGCTCCCGCATAATTTCCATATGCGGCAACTGATCTTCTCCGACAGGCACTTTATTGGCGCGATAAACAAGCACGTCAGCCGCCATCATAAGCGGATAACCAAGAAAACCGTAAGTCGTCAGATCCTTGTGCGCCAGTTTTTGTATCTGATCCTTGTACGTCGGAACCCGTTCCAGCCACGACAGCGGTGTGGACATGCTCATCAGCAGGGTCAATTCAGCATGTTCAAGCACTTTCGACTGGATGAAAATCGTCGCCTTTTCCGGATCAATACCGGCTGCCAGCCAGTCGATCACCATCTCCCATGCATTCTTTTCAATAGTTTCCACTTCATCATAATGGGTCGTCAACGCATGCCAGTCCGCAACAAAAAAGAGACTTTCCACTTCCGACTGGATACGGGCCCAGTTTTTGATGGCGCCATGATAATGGCCAAGATGCAATGCGCCTGTCGGACGCATGCCGGAAACAACACGATCAGGATACATAATGAATCACAAAGACAAAAAATATAACAATGGATAAAGAAACTGATTGACAATCCAGCGCCCCAGATACATTACCGGACGCATCCAGTAATTCGTCAGCCCCAGATAAACCAGTCCCAACACAATGAAAAAGCCATACCGCTCGATCTGTGCGAACTTGTACGCCATACTCGCCGGCAACAGACTTGTCATTATGCGTCCTCCATCCAGCGGTGGCAATGGGAAAAGATTGAAAGCGAAAAGCACCAGATTGATCATGACGCCTGCATCGGCCATCAAAAGAAAAAACCCGTTCTGTCCATGTGCCAGCAACAAACCGATTTTGAACAGGCTCCACAGCAAAGCCATGACAAGATTCGAGCCAGGCCCTGCCAGAGCCACCAGCGCGGAATCTCTTCTGGGATGACGCAACTGCCCGAAATTGACGGGCACCGGCTTGGCATAACCGAAAATAAAAGGACTGCCCACAAGCAAAAGCACGGCAGGAATGATAACGGTCCCAAGTGGGTCGATATGTCTGAACGGATTGAGCGTCATACGTCCTTCCAGATAGGCCGTCGAATCGCCGAGAAACCGTGCGACAAAGGCATGTGCCGCCTCATGCAGGGTAATGGCAAGCAGAACGGGAATAACCCAGACTATGGCTGTTTCAGCAAGATTTTCCATTCCACACTTTCAGATCATGAAACAGCCGACAAATGCATCGGACCGTTATTTTTTTACAACCCTATCAGGGCAGGATCACCCCGTCCGCTGCGAACCAGCTCAGGTTCCTTGCCGGTCAGGTCGATGACTGTCGTCGGCAGTAACCCGCAGGCTCCGCCATCGACAACCGCATCAACCAGTTTTTCCAGTCTTTCCTGAATGGCATATCCTTCCGTCATGGGATCTTCGTCTCCCGGAAGAATGACCGTCGTTCCGATCAATGGTTCCCCCAGTTCTTCCAGCAATGCCTGATCAATACAATTGTCCGGAACACGCAATCCGATCGTCTTGCGTGAAGGATGAGACAAACGACGCGGCACTTCCCTTGTCGCCTGCAAAATGAAAGTAAAGGCACCCGGTGTTGCCGTCTTCAACAGACGATAAGCCGAATTGTCCACCCTCGCATAGGAACCGACTTCACGCAAATCGCGGCACAACAGCGTCAGCAAATGCCGTTCGTCAATCTGGCGAATCTGCCGTATCCGGTCGACTGCCGCCTTGTCGTCCAGACGGCAAACCAGTGCATAACAGGAATCGGTCGGCATGACGATAACTCCACCACTCCGCACAATATCGGCAGCCTTTTTGATCAGGCGATTCTGTGGATTGACAGGATGTATTTCCAGATAGTAACTAGCCATATTTTCCAGTCCAGGCGCTTCCGACTGTCAGAGACGACCGCTCTGTAACGCTTCAATCCTCTTTTCAATGGGAGGATGTGTTGCAAACAGCGATAGGAAACCATTCCGGCCGTTAATGCCCATTGCCATCATATTTTTCGGCAAGTCTCCCGATTCCATATGTCCGAGCCGCTGAAGGGCATGGATCATGTGCCTGCTGCTGCCTAGCAATCTTGCTGAGCCTGCATCTGCCCTGAATTCCCTGTAACGCGAAAACCATGCCACAATCATAGAAGCCAGAATACCGAACAGAATCTCGCAAACGATCACCGTAAAGAAATAGCCCACTCCACTTCTTCCATTCTCAGAATTTCTTGACAGCACATTATCGACAACAAAGCCGACCACACGCGCCAGGAAAATCACGAATGTATTGACGACTCCCTGAATCAGGGTCAGGGTCACCATGTCGCCATTGGCGATGTGAGCGATTTCATGACCGAGAACCGCTTCCACCTCTTCATGATTCATGCTCCGCAACAAACCGGTCGATACCGCGACAAGCGCCGAGTTCTTGAAAGCGCCTGTCGCAAAAGCATTCGGTTCCCCTTCGTACACAGCAACTTCAGGCATCGTGATACCTGCTTCTGCCGACAGTTTCCGGACCGTATTCAGCAACCACTGTTCCGTTGCATTGGATGGCGAACTGATGACATATGCCCCCGTTGACCACTTGGCCATCTGTTTGCTCATCAGCAATGAAATAATGGAACCTGTAAAACCGACAACCAGAGAAAACACCAGCAGACTGCCCAGATCCAGCCCGCTGCGATACAGATAGCGGTTGACGCCAAGAACAGACAGAACGACCGACATGACGAGAATGACCGCCAGATTGGTCACCAGAAAAAGAAAAATTCTTTTCATGTATGAATTCCGTATTTCCGAATATGAAGAAAAATTTAAATAAGACCGTTTTTCTGAAATTCAAGTCCTGAATCGACAAGATTACCTGAAAACGGAAACTGTTCATTAATTTTTACATGAGATAAACGAATATAATGGCAGATTAGAAATCCTGCAGCAATTCCGGCCTTTACCGAAAAAGACAGGCAGTCATCCCTTTTTTACCAGTTCTTCCAGATCGGCTCCACAGGACATGGAAAATCGGGAAGACAACCGACATCAACAAAAGATTCACCGGGCGCATGAAAATCCGATCCGGCCGATGCCATCAAACCGTAACGGTTCGCCAGCCTAGCAAAATAAAGATACTGGTCGGGGGTATGACTGCCCGTCACCACTTCGATACCCGTTCCACCGAGTTGCTTAAATTCATCCAGAAACGCATATAGCGCCATATCCTTTATTTTGTACCTTCCGGGATGCGCGACAACAGCGATGCCACCTGCATCCAGAATCCATTGCACCGCTTCAGTCAGGGTCGCCCATTGATGGCGGACATAGGCAGGCCCTCCTTCCTTGAGATAACGATCAAACGCGCTGGAAATCGATGGGCAGACGCCCGTTTCCACCAGAAAACGGGCAAAATGTTTTCGAGAAATCAAATTGGGATTAGTAACGTATTTCAGCGCTCCCTCATAAGCTCCTTCAACGCCCAGTTCAGCAAACCGCTCCCCCATTTTCTGCGCCCGATCCATACGCCCCATACGGTTTCTTCGCAACATCTCGATCAATACAGGATCCTTCTCATCGATATGCAAACCGACAATATGAATGGATGTACCTGCCCAGGTAATCGAAATCTCCACTCCTGAAACCAGTTCGATTCCCGCTTCGGCAGCCGCCTTTTTCGCTTCCGTTACACCGGCCACCTCATCATGATCCGTCAGTGCCAGCATTCTGATACCATTGTTGTATGCCCGCCCGACCAGATCGGCTGGAGAAAACACGCCATCAGAGATGCGTGAATGGGAATGCAGATCAATATTCAACATAAACCATTTCTTCAAAATCGTATTGTACGACGACCACATGCCTGACGCAGACAGCCACGCTTTCTGTCAAACAAGAAAATCCTCAATCAGTTTCGCAACGGCTTCCGGCTGATCATGCTGCAACATATGGCCGGCGCCTTCCACCAACGCAATCCGCACATCCCTGATATATGAGGCTCGACGCCGGATCTCTTCCTGAGCCTTGACCTGGTCCTTCATGCGGATGCCCAGAAGAGAATGTTGCCCCTCGATAAAGAGCACCTTCGCCTCTATTTTGCTCCAGCACGCCAGAACCTCATCCAGCCTGGACAGGACAGGAAGTGTTTTATGTCTCGGATCGGCCATCACGATACGTTCTCCCTTACCATTGACTTCTGTCCAGTAATCCGCCAGAAAAAAGGCACGCTCATAAGTCAGTCTGGGATTGTTTTTCTGCAATCTAGCAATCACTGCCTCCTTGTCCGGATAAGGCCGCAATCTTTCCGGTTTTTTCCGTGAGTCGAGCCAGCGTTCCAGCCTGTCAAGCACCCATTCAGGCCGGTTTTCCACAATGCCATATCCTTCCAGACTGACCAGTTGTGTCACCCGTGAAGGTCTGATTCCCGAATAAACGCTCGTGATATTTCCGCCCAGACTGTGTCCTACCAGTCTGACAGGTTCATCTGGAGAATAATGATCCAGCAAGACCTCCAGATCAGCCAGATAATCCGGAAACCAGTATCCTCCCTTTGCCCATCCGGAATGGCCGAATCCCCGCATGTCCGGCGCAATCACATGCCAGTCGCGCCTGAGTGCATCCACAACGAACTGGAACGAAGCGGATATATCCATCCAGCCATGAACCATAAACACTTTCGGAGCATCTTCATCACCCCAGTGACGGACACACAAACGTACATCGTAAGCATCAACAAATTCTGTTCGCGAGACTTTCATCTATGAATACAAAATTATCCGTAAAGTGGAACATTATAATTATATGTTTTTCCAGAAAAACCGTTTTCATCAGAAAATCGTCTCCGGAAATTTTTTCAAGTCTGGTCATTTTTCTTTTCAGAACAATGACGCACCGGCATCAACAGGTAAAATAGCTCCTTTTTCTGCCACATGTTTCGCAAATCAGCCATGTCTATTTACCGTTTGGGAAACCGTATCCCGCAAATCCATCCGACCGCCTTTGTCGCGGACAACGCCACGATCATCGGCGATGTAGTCATCGGGACACATGCCTCCATCTGGTTCAATGTCGTCATCCGTGGAGATAACGACCGCATTATGATCGGCAAAAACAGCAATATCCAAGACGCTTCCATCCTTCACGCCAATCCAGGTTATCCCCTGACTGTCGGAAAGAACGTTACTGTCGGACATATGGCCATGCTGCATGGCTGTACTGTCGGAAACGGAACCCTGATCGCTGAAAACAAGCATTTCAGACCCGGTGTCATATTGCTGGGGACACCGGCACGGATAACCCGAACCATGGATGACGAAAAAGCCGCCAGAATGCCGCGTGCTGCCAGCCATTATGTCTAGAGCAAGAAGCAGCGTTTGCACGAGACACTTGTCGTAATCGACCGTCTGGAAGCGGAATACCCGATCACCGAAGAAAAAATGACTGAATTCTCTGAAGCAGGAATATCCTTTGCAGGGTAAAATCCGTACATTGTTTATATGGAAATCTTCAGATGAAAGACCGGTTACAGAAACTTCTTTTTCAGAACGTTCCCGTCCGTGGTAAATTTGTCGAATTGTCCGACACATGGTCACACATACAGTCGCATCACGGATATCCTTTTCCCGTTATCCGTCTTTTGGGTGAAATGATCGGCGCCGCCGTTTTGCTAAGCGCCAATATCAAATTCGACGGTTCCCTTATCATGCAGGTACAAGGCGACGGTCCCGTGCGCCTGCTGGTCGTGGAATGCGACTCGTCCCTGAAAATCCGCGCCACCGCAAAACTGGATGACAGCGCCATTATCAGTGAAAAAGCCACTTTTACCGACCTGATCAATCCAAATGGAAAGGGCCGTTTCGTCATCACTCTGGATCCACACGAAAAACTTCCGGGACAACGGCCTTATCAAGGCATCGTTTCACTTGAGGGCGATTCCATCCCGCAAATCATCGAAAATTACATGAAACAGTCGGAACAGCTTGATACCCGCATCTGGCTGGCCGCAAACTCCCTCGTCATTCGCGGTTTCCTGCTGCAGAAAATGCCTGCAGAAACCGGGCCGGACGGAATTGCCGAAAAAAACGACGAAGATGACAAGGCATGGGAACATCTCCTTGCCTTGGCATCGACGCTTAAAACACAAGAATTGCTCGATACCGATATCGAAACATTGCGGCATCGCCTCTTCTGGAAGGAAGACCTGTTTGCATTCGACCCTCTATATCCCGCTTTCAGTTGTCACTGCAATCGTGAAAAAGTAGGCAACATGCTCAAAATGCTGGGAAAAAAAGAAGTCGAGGAAGCACTGAAAGAACATGGAAATCTTGCGATCCACTGTGATTTCTGCGGGAAAACCTATACTTTCGATCCTGTCGACTGTGCGCAGCTTTTCACTGACAGCCCCCGAAACAACCCGGCCAAACAGTCCCTGCACTGAAAAAAACCGCCAGAACCCGGCATCAGCCAAATTCATTCAGTTTGATGATCAATCTGTTTATCCGGCCGATGTCCTCCTCATCCATCAGGGCAGGCATTTTCAGCAACTGTTTCGTCACTTCGGCAGCCTTGAGTTCCTCACCCCCACCGAGCGCTTCCTGAAGTATTTCCATCTGTCTTTCAAGCCGTTCGCTCTCCAGATACTCAGGTGAATCAAGCCCGCACATGATTTCAAACCGAAGAATGTTTTCCTTCAAGGAAGAAATGTTGTTGAGCACACGTTTCCCATACGCCACATTTCTGCCCGCTACCGCTTTCAGCCCATTATAGAAACGGTGAGACAGGACCGCTTCCATCTTTTCAGGCAGAGACGGCAACGATTGCCATGCCGTTTCAAATTGCTCGTCTTCCGAAACGGTATTTACCGGATCGTCTTCCGTTTCTCCGCAAAAGCCCGCAATCCGGCTTTCCAGTGAACGGCACAACAAAAGCTTGTCATAAAGCGATTTCAGTGCTTCAGACATCTTTTCTGCTTTCAGCTGCCTGATTCGGTCACGACATGCGGAAACCGCCATATCCAGCCTGTTGCGGATTTCGGATTCCGCGTTTCTTGGAACATGTCCGAGATTTTTCCACTGATTCAAAAGCTCGCCAAGACGACGTTCAATTTCACCTGTCTTATCCACGACATGAAGCGATTCCAGTTCTACGCATATCGCTTCTTTCTGTTTCAGATGCTCCTGACGTTCAAGATCCTCGGCACGGTACTTTTCCATGCGTCTGGCATGAAGACACTCGCATACTTCCCTGAAACGGGCCCACAGCTTCTTGTCTTCCCGGTTATCCAGAGGAAACGCCTTGGCATAAATCTGCCACTTCTCCTGTACGGCACGCAACATCTTGCCTGCATCCCTCTGATCGGGATCAATCTTTTCCACCTCTTCGATCAGCCGCTCACGACGATCAATTTCAAGCTGCGTTTGCTGATACAATCTTTCCCTGACAGGTTGCATGACACTGGAAAACGCCTCATCAAGCCGTTTTTTTTCTTTCCTTCCCACCATCCCGAGCTGACGCCATAACTGCGTCGTCTGTCTGTAAAAGTTGATGACCGTTCTCCAGTCGAATTCTTCATGACGTGTAGTCACATCGGCCAGATCGGATTCGAAATGATGTGCAAAAGCGCGCGTATTCTCGATTATCGTTTCTGCATGCAATATATTTTTTTCTCTTTCACTGGCCTGTTTCCTTGCATGTTCAAGCACAGGTTCATAAGCCCGGTTACACGCACTGTCGAACTGGGACCACTGTTCGCGGGTCGCCATACCCGACACGGCATTCAGGGACTTCCACTGCTTTCTCACATGACTGACTGTATCTGCCAATTCATCGATTTCCAGTTCCTGTTCCGGCAATTCCTGCATGAAACGGATCAGTTTCTCACGCGACAGTTGCCCGCTCCATTTCGCCCATCCTCTCAAACGCCGGAGTTCAGTTCTGAAATGTTCCAGTCGTTCCAGTTGTTCTTCACTGGCATCCAGAATCTCCGGATCCAGCTGGCGCAATGCATCGTTATGTGTCACCGCATCCTGTACGGAACCCGATTCCACCGCCTGCTGTAATGCAATCAGATGTTTCTTGAAATAATCCTGTGCCTCCGAAGCGGAAAGCTCCAGTTTCGCCAACGAATCCGCAACAGGCAATTCCTCGACCGCCAGCTGTACAAGAATGGCACGAAAACGCTCATCCAGCTCGTTCCGGCGATCACGGTTTTTCACCTCCGGCAACTCCGCCCACTGTTTCTTCAGTTCCGTCTCGTCCAGCTGTGACAAATCGGATCGCTCCATTTCAAGAAGCCATTGCATGCGACTTTCCACTGCCTCAAATTCTTTCCGGAATTGCTCCGACGATTCGGACAACGCTGTCAATTCAGCCTCGAAATCGGAAAGCAGCTGGCGCGGCAACGAAAACCGTTCCGGCGACAGTTTCCAGTGTTCCAGCCTTGAGGCAAATTCCTGTATCAGGGCTGTGCGCGCCGACGGCGTCAACTCAGGATTCCTGCCCGAATCGAGCAATTCATCAAAACCGGATTTCACTTCCCGCTGCAAGGCCAACTGTGCCGACAACCTCGATTCCAGACGCGCACGTACAGATTCGAACTGTTTTCCGGCGTCCGATGGCAATCTGCCAGCAGCCTTTTCCACTGCCGCTTTCCATTCCCGGTCAAGATCGGCGACCAGATTGGGTGTCAGCACAGCTTCTTCTGCCAGTGCCGTCGCTTTTCCGACAAGCATGCTGACTTTGGTGAGCAGTGCTTCGTCATGCGCCATTTCATTCAGGCGCATCTGCATGAGCTTGTAAACACGCCGGTCAGATTTCTGCATTGCCGACCTGACCTGCTCCATGACCCGTTTCGACTGAATTTTCTGTGCCGCTATATAACGTGCGTCCGCAAAACGGCATTGCATCAGAAAATCGACAATAACCGGTTCATCATCAGGCAACTGTCCCGCCATTCTCAGCGCTTCCAGTTTTACTTCCTGCGAAACAGAAGGCTCCTTTTTCATTTCCGGCTGAGCGGTTTTATCGATCAGATGTTTCTTACCAAAAATTTGCGATAGGAAATTCAGCATAGAGTGTGGAACCTGACTTCTATAAAAAGACATGATATCAAGAGGCAGCGCAAATTACTTTTTTTCCCGACACAAAAAAGAAAAATTTTGTGAAAATTGATATTGTCTTGTATTTCAGCCTCACAAAGGCCGGAAGAAGACAACAAAAAACGGAAACTCCTCGCACCATGATGATTGATTCATCCATCACGACACTTTCGGACCATACGGAATAACAATCCAATCACGAAAAGGATCAGTCAGGCGACAACGTGTTCCGGAAAAACAGGCACGCCGCCATCCATTCAGGAATTCGCGTGGTTGCGTGAAGTATGAGGCTCATTGCTGCAATCGGCAGCACGTGGTGCATGAACCTGTGAGTGTATATGTGCCAACAGATCGTAAGCCTCTGCCTTGCGGTTTTGAACTCCCAGCATGATGTCACGATCCATTCCCATACTCATGTAACACCGTTTCAAAAGATCGGCATGCTCTCTGGACATTGACTTTTTCATTTGAAAATCCTTTCCTAAAAATCTTTTTGAGATAATCGGGATGATTCGATTCCGGTCCAAAACCTGATTCAGGCCAACCGTTTTTGCTCCCGGCAGTTATCCGGCAATGATGCGCACCGACAACCGCCCTGCCCGTCTGTCCGAAAACGGAAATCGGATAACATGTTAATTTTCCGATTTATTGCAGTTTCTCATTATAACCTGTATTCTGTTTCAACGATATGACAGGAAAAATACTCACTCCATCAGAGGCACAACAGTCAACTTTTCGTGAGACATTCCAGCTGTTACCCGGCCGCTCATTACTGACCGTAATGGATACGGACACATACCATACCCGATAACGTAACGATCCTTCACTTCCCGAAAAAAGCAACAACTGGAAAACCGCTTTTTATCATGCCTCCGTTGCAAAATAAACGCCAGCACGAACTCCGAACCATCCTGAGCATTCACAAAAATTGCTTTCCGTTACCAGATGAAACAGAATGAAAACGAGCATCCTGTTTCAGATTGTCCCAGACCGGCCAAACCACTTGCAGGACGATGCCGCTTTCGTATTTTCATGGGGTCAAGACATTCCAGACATGCGTTATTTGGCCTTTTCATGCATTCCGGACAAATATGGTACTCATTTGACACCAAGCCTCATCCGATAACCGAAATCAATATCGAAAACCTCGTCACCAAACGTTTCCTGGACGGATTTCACAAACAATTCCAGATCATTTTCAATCAGGGCCGAACAATACTTCAATATGCCCTGCAATCCACCTTGGTTTTTTGCCAGTCCGATCAGTCTTTCACTATCGCATTTTTCCCTGTCGGAAAACACGATTTCCCTGACATATCTGGAATACTGAAATAACCACTGCTTTCGATATGATGCAAATTCCCTGTTTTCGCTCATCTTGCAAATGACGTTCTCACCAGATCTTCCGTTTCCTCGATTTTGAGAACCTTGTCAAAAAGCGCCATATAGTTCTTTTCCACACACCAGTCAGACACGGGCAGCCAGTCACAATTGACCGCGGCAAATACCCCGCCTGGCCTCAGAATGCAATTGATTTCATTCAGCGTCGATTCCGGTTCCATCCAGTGAAACGATTGTGAACAGATTACGGCATAAACCGATTCATCCGGCATCCCTGTACCGGCAGAAAATCCTTTCACAAAGGAAACGCCATCCCTTTCCTTTTTTCTGGCAACAGCAAGCATATCGTCACCGGGTTCGATACCAATCACTTCCCGACATTGGTTTTACCAGACCAGAGTGGAAAGTCCTGTTCCACATCCGAGATCAATGACTTTTTCCGGTTTTCTTCCCAGATATTTCCGGACGATTTCTACCGGGAAAAACGGCACTTCCGAACGTGCACTATCATAAAAAACCCTGCGTGCAACACAGTGTACCTGCAGAGCAATCATTATCTGAAAAAACCGTCAGCCACAGGAGCCGATCGCTCCGCACGCTGTACAGAAATCACAGCCATCCTTGCGGATAACGGTTGTATTGCCGCATTCGGCACACAATTTGCCGGCCATTTTCAGCGTGGCAGCTCTGTTCTCCCTGATCGGCTCGTCAGCGACGACACCCAGCGGTTTGACGGGATGCCCATCCGGCATCAGTATGCCCAGCATGGCATAACGGTGGATCACCAGCTGCGCAATATAAGCGACTGTGGATGGAAAACTGGCCTGCCTTGCTGCACCGGGAACCTTGGCCAGAAAATCGCCACGCGGTTCGGCATAGTTCAGAAGTTTGCGCAATTTCATACCGATCCATGCCGGATCAATCACACGCATATCGACAGAAAGCAACTTGCACAAGCCATCTAGTGCCCGTGGATGGCCACCGGTCAACCCCATACTGTATGGACGGCGTGTGCCATCCGGCATTTCAAGTTCCTTCAGCATCAGCACAAAATCGTCTCCGGTAGAAGGATTTTGTACATCAGCCACCCATGCCAGAGTGCCGTCCGTTCCGGTTCTGGGTTCATGTGGTGCGAAAAGTGCATCGAGAACAGGTGACGGTTCATCCGGATGATGATCCAGCGCACCCAGCTGGTTATAACGCCACATGACCAGTCTGGCAAGCGCGGCCGTCGCACTGGGAACCTGAATGAATTCACCATTCGGAGGCATCGGCATTTCAAACGAATCCCCTCCGACATTGGATAACATGGTAAAACGCTTGTGCAACCAGCTGCGATCATTCGCACGCATGTCAATGGACAGTGTCTTGGCAATGGCATCAAGCCCCCGGGGTGGCTGCCCTCCCAGTACCCAGACCTCAAACGGAATGCCGTCATGGTCCGATACGGCAACCGCAAATTCACCTTGAGGCGACTGGATCTGTTCACTCACCCAAGCCGAAGCGCCTGCCGGCAACATCGGACGTGACGGCCATCTCAACGACGACAGCGGTGGCGCAATGGTCACCTCCTTCAGAATGATCCGCCTGTCCTGCTCTGACAGGGTAACAGAATGCGCACTATTTTCCTCTCCGGCTTCTTCTTTTTTCTCTTCCGCAGGAACCGAAAGGATGGCCGTTCTCACACTGTTCGGACGATAGGTTGTAATGCCTTTCAATCCTTTTTTCCACGCCTCCAGATACAGATTCTTGAAATCCTCATAAGGATAGTCTTCCGCGACATTGACGGTCTTTGAAATGGCAGCATCGATATAAGGCGCAACAGCCGCCACCATCAACATATGATCAATCGCCGATATCTCGAGTGCGGAAACGAAATAATCAGGCAAGTTCGACACATCGCCATTCAGCGATCGATAAACACGATAGGCATGGTCTTCCACCGTATAGTTTTTCTTCGAACCATCGGGCATTCGCTTGACACGGTTGTAGAACCATGAAAACGCCGGTTCGATCCCGTTGGATGCATTATCGGCGAATGCCAGAGAAATTGTACCCGTCGGCGCAATGGATGTCAGATGAGAATTCCGGATACCATGCTTGCGAATCTGCGCTTTCATTTTTTCCGGAAGACGCGAAACAAATCCTCCCTCCAGATAGCGTTCGACATCAAGCATCGGAAAGGATCCGCGCTCTTTCGCCAGACCAATCGAGCCTGAATATGCTGCATCACGCATCGTTCTGGCGATTTCAGCAGCCAGTTCACGTCCTTCTTCCGAATCATAACGGATTCCCAGCATGATCAGCGCATCTCCAAGCCCTGTGAATCCCAAACCGATCCGGCGTTTTGCGGCTGCTTCCCGCGCCTGTTCCTCCAGTGGCCATTTTGTCGCTGTCAGCACATTGTCCAGCATACGAACGGCGATCCCGGTCACACGAGTCAGTCTGCCGAAATCGAAAAGAGGTTTCCCTGAAAAAGGAGCTGTGACAAAAGCCGTCAGATTCAGGCTGCCAAGGCAACAGCAACCATAATCCGGCAAAGGTTGTTCACCGCAGGGATTGGTCGCCTCGATCGCTTCACAATAGGCCAGATTGTTTTCCCTGTTGATCCGATCAATATACAATACCCCCGGTTCCGCGGCATTGTACGTGCTTTTCATGACCAGATCCCAGACATCCCTCGCTTTTACCCGGCTGTAAACCCATTTGCCGTCAGCACGCCTGAAAGCCCCTTTCTCTTTCAGTTCATCATTGGGTTCGGCAACATGCACCAACTCGAAATCGTCATCGGTCTCCACAGCACGCATGAACTCGTCCGTCACACCGACAGATACATTGAAATTGCTGAGCTGGTTTTGCTCCTGTTTGACTGTAATGAATTCCAGAATATCCGGATGCTCGATATTGAGAACTGCCATCTGGGCACCGCGCCGTGCGCCGGCCGATTCGACTGTTTCACAGGAACGGTCGAACACCTTCATATAGGAAATTGGTCCGGAAGCGCTGCTGCCTGTCCCCCGTACTTTGGCGCCACGAGGTCTGATGGATGAAAAATTGTAGCCGACGCCTCCACCTCTCCTCATCGTTTCAGCGGCCTGGGCCAGTGCCGTATAAATACCCGGCTTGCCATCGACCATGTTGGTTATTGAATCGCCAACCGGCTGTACAAAACAGTTGATCAATGTTGTCTGCAAGCCGGTACCGGCAGCACTGCTGACCCGACCCGCCGGTATGAACCCGTTTTTCATGGCCCAGAAAAACGCTTCGGCATACTGCTCTCTGCTTTCGGGAGATTCCACCTCTGCCAGTGCCAAAGCGACTCTTCCCATGACTTCTTCCGCATTCGTCTCATTGCCTTTGGCATATTTTTCAAGCAGAACTTCAATGGAAATTTCCTGTGGCGCAAACACAGACGATGTTTCACTTTCAGAAACTGGCATAACAACTCCCTAATTCGAATGGTTTGTTCAAAAACGGCAACTGCCGAACCTCAGACTCTTGCCGGAAAAATCTCCGCGCAAATATCATACGACCCGCCTGTCCCAGATATCTTGGCCACCGTGACATTCATTGACATGCAATCCCGGTATTCCGGTTGTCACCGGTCAGTATCATCACAACTAATCCAGCGCGGCAATCAGTTGTGGAACCAGTTCATTCAGGTCACCCACTATTCCGTAATCAGCAGTCAGAAATATCGGCGCATCCGGATCCTGATTGATAGCGACGATGGTTTTTGAATCCTTGATTCCCGCGACATGCTGGATAGCACCGGAAATACCGACGGCAATATAGAGATCCGGAGCGACGATCTTGCCTGTCTGCCCTACTTGCAGATCATTTGAAACGTAACCGGCATCAACAGCGGCACGCGACGCACCGATGGCCGCCCCCAGCTTATCCGCCAGCTGTTCAATCAGGCGGAAATTCTCGGCTGATCCGACACCCTGCCCGCCGGCCACAACAATTTTTGCGCTGGATAATTCGGGTCTGGACGACTGATCCGTCTGTGACGACACATAAGATGATTTGCCACGGTCTGCAACAGCTGCAACATTTTCGACCGGAACGGCATCGTTCGTTTTTTCTGCTGGAGCAAAAGCCGTCGTTCTGACAGTCACGATCTTGACCGGGTCGCCGGACTGCACGGTCGCGATGGCATTACCGGCATAAATCGGTCGCTCGAATGTATTCTCAGAAACGACTCTGGTGATCTCTGAAATCTGCTCGACATCCAGTCTCGCGGCAACCCGAGGCATGAAAGCTTTTCCGAAAGAAGTTGCAGGCGCCAGTATATGGGAATAACCTGACGCGATTGCAAGAACCTGTTCCGCCACATTTTCCGGCAACGCATGATCCAGTGAAACGGCATCCGCCATCAGCACCTTTGAAACACCTGAAATCTTCGCGGCCTCATCGGCGGCATTCCGGCATTGATAACCTGCCACCAGCAAATGAACGTCCTGACCACACAATAAAGCAGCACTTACCGCATTCAGGGTGCTGTTTTTCAGGGACCGGTTGTCATGTTCGGCAATAACGAGAATGGACATTTCTGAATTCCTGTATTGAAAACGGGATAATGATCGAATGAGGCTCAAATGACTTTGGCTTCGTTTTTCAGTCTGGACACCAGTGTGGCGATATCAGGCACCATTTGGACTTCCGAACGTGCAGCGGGTTCGGTTACCTTAAGAGTCATGACCCGTGATTCCACCGATATGCCCAATTCCTCCGGAGTGATCTTTTCAACCGTTTTTTTCCGGGCCTTCATCATATTGGGCAATGTGACATATCGCGGTTCATTCAGCCGCAAATCGGCTGTCACGACAGCAGGCAATTGCAACGACAATGTTTCCTGACCATCATCGACTTCACGTGTCACCAGCGCTTTTCCGTTTTCAACAACAAGTTTCGACACGGAAGTCGCCTGGGGCCAGTCAAGCAGTGCCGCCAGCATCTGTCCGGTCTGGCTGGCATCATCATCCGTCGCCTGCTTGCCCAGAATCACTATATCCGGCTGTTCTTTTTCGACGATCTTTTTCAGAATCCTAGCGACTGCCAAAGGATGCAGGCTGATATTGGTATTTACCAGAATACTTCTGTCGGCACCAATAGCCATGGCCGCACGCAAGGTATCCTGCGATTTTTCCACACCGCAAGAAACAGCAATGACTTCGGTCGCGACACCCGCTTCCTTTTGACGGACAGCTTCTTCGGCAGCGATTTCATCAAACGGATTCATCGACATCTTCACATTATCCGTTTCAACACCGCTTCCATCCGGTTTGACACGAATCTTGACGTTATAATCAACAACCCGTTTGACGGGTACCAGTATTTTCATGTGCTGCTCCAAAATAACCTGCTGTTCTTCCAGTCCTATTTTCTTTTGACAATAATGGTGAAAACACCATTTTCTTCTGTTTGCCCTACGACTTCATTTCCTGTCTGGCGACCAAAAAAATGAAAATCACGTACAGCGCCAGGATCCGTGGCCAGCACTTTGAGCAACTGCCCGGATTCCATGTTCGCCAACGCTTTCTTAGCCTTCAGAATCGGCATCGGGCATTTTGTCCCGCATGCATTGACCGTCAGGTCAATTTGTTTCGGATTGCCGTTTTCCATTCCCAATCAATCAGCCAAGACGTTCCTGTACCCAGCCCTTCACGCTCTTCAACGCTTCCTGCAAACCACTCGGATCCGATCCGCCTGCCTGTGCCATATCAGGACGGCCGCCGCCCTTGCCGCCGACCTGGCCGGCAACGAAATTGACCAGCTCGCCTGCCTTGATCTTCGATGTCATATCGGAAGTGATGCCTGCAATCAGACTGACTTTTCCATCCCTGACAGTCGCCAGAACAATGGCTGCCGTTTTCAGCTTGTCTTTCAGTTTGTCCATGGCATTGCGCAAACCGGGCACATCAGTGCCTTCGATCATGGAAGCCAATACCTTGACACCGCCGACATCAACGGCCTTGCCGGCCAGATCATCTCCCTGACTGGATGCAAATCTGGCTTTCAGCGTTGACAATTCCCGATCCAGACCTTTCATTTGATCCTGAAGCTGGACAATCCGGTTGACCAGTTCATCAGGCTGTGTTTTCAGTGCCACAGCAGCTTCATTGACTTTTCGGGACATTTCCTGAACCCAGTGCATTGCGGCAAATCCTGTTACGGCTTCGATTCGACGGATTCCGGCAGCGACCCCGCCTTCCGAAACGATTTTGAAAAATCCGATATCGCCGGTCCTGGAAACATGAGTGCCTCCGCACAATTCGCAGGAAAATCCGATATCCAGCACACGGACCACATCACCATATTTTTCACCGAAAAGAGCTGTCGCACCATGCGCGATCGCTTCATCGAAGCTCATTTGCCGAGCATGCGTCGGCGTATTGGCGACAATTTCGCGGTTGACAATTTCTTCAACCTGCCAGATTTCATCATCCGTCACCGGTGCATTATGACTGAAGTCAAAACGAGTCTTGTCCGGATCGACCAGCGATCCACGTTGCGCGACATGCGATCCCAGAACCTGACGCAAAGCCTTGTGCATCAAATGGGTGACTGAATGATTGCGCATCGTCTGCGCACGTAATTCCATGTTGACACGCGCATCCACCTTGTCGCCCAGCGAAACCGTTCCACTGACGACCCTGCCATGATGGCCAGCCACATCTGCCTGGATTTTTTGCGTGTCTTCCACTTCAAACCGCATATGTTGCCCGACCAGCGCACCCACATCACCGACCTGACCGCCCGACTCCGCATAAAACGGTGTCATGTCCAGCACGACAACACCGCTTTGTCCCTCTTCAATCCGGTCAACCGGCGTTCCATCCCGGTACAACGCCACTACCGTTCCGGTTTCTTCCAGCCGTTCGTAACCGACAAAGCGGGTCTTTTCGCCGTTATATTCCAGAACAGCAGCCATTTTGAATTTTCCCGAAGCACGTGCCGCGGCCTTCTGTTTTTCCATGGCGGCATCAAATCCGGCTTCATCAACAGCAATATTCCGTTCACGGCAGATATCCGCTGTCAGATCCAGCGGAAAACCATAGGTATCGTAAAGCGTAAACGCCGTTTCGCCATCCAGAACCCTTGTTCCATCCGCCAGTGCCGCTTCCAGAATTTTCATGCCATTGTCGAGCGTTTCGCCAAAACGTTCTTCTTCATGACGCAAGACACGCTGGACATAGCCTGACGCTTCTGTCAGTTCCGGATAGGCTGCCCCCATTTCCCTGACGAGATCGTCAACCAGTCTGTAAAAGAACGGCTTTGTCTGGCCCAGCTTGTATCCGTGGCGAAGTGCGCGGCGAATGATACGGCGCAATACGTAACCATGACCGTCGCTTCCCGGAATAAGGCCGTCAACAATCATGAAAGCGCTGGCACGAATATGGTCGGCAATAACTTTCAGGGAATTATCCGTCAAATCTGTCGTATTCGTTTCACGCGCCGCAGCCCTGATGAGATTCTGGAACAGATCGATATCGTAATTGCTGTGAACATGCTGCAACACGGCCGTCAGCCGTTCCAGTCCCATGCCGGTATCGACACACGGGCGCGGCAATGGCGTCATATTCCCTTGTTCATCACGGTTGAATTGCATGAACACGAGATTCCATATTTCGATATAACGATCGCCATCTTCATCCGGACTTCCCGGAGGCCCTCCGGCGATTTCGGGCCCATGATCGTAAAAAATTTCCGTACACGGGCCACATGGACCGGTATCGGCCATCTGCCAGAAATTGTCGGATGCGTAACGCGCTCCCTTGTTGTCGCCGATGCGTACAATGCGCTCTTTCGGCAAACCGATCTCATTGGCCCAGATATCATAAGCTTCGTCATCTTCCTGATAGACGGTCGCCCACAGCTTTTCCGGAAGCAATTTGTATACTGTCGTCAGCAAATCCCAGGCAAAATGGATGGCATCACGCTTGAAATAATCACCGAAACTGAAATTGCCCAGCATTTCGAAAAAAGTATGGTGCCGTGCCGTATAACCGACATTTTCGAGATCGTTATGTTTGCCGCCTGCCCGTACACACCGCTGGACGGACGTCGCGCGGGTATAGGGACGCTTGTCCAGTCCCAGAAAAACATCCTTGAACTGGACCATACCGGCATTTGTCAGCATGAGAGTCGGATCATTGGCCGGAACCAGAGGACTCGAACGGACAACAGTATGACCTCTCGCCTTGAAAAAACTCAGAAACTTTTCACGAACTTCGGCAGATTTCATTTTTATTGTAGAAAACAGTAAAGCTGAAAAGAGGATTATAAAAGAAAAACACCCGACATATTTGCCTGTTTCATCCGAGTGACAACTCGGGATTTCCGCCATACATCCGGAATCCTGCACCATGCACGGTACCCGTCATTTCACGAGGAAAAATATGTCTGCTTTTTCATGAGTACCGCCAAGAAAACTTGTCCAGCTCCGACAGGAAATTGCCTGTATACACAGGCAATTTCACCGGTTGCAATCCGGACAGACTTACCCGATCCATTTACGGACATTGCGGAACATGCGCATCCAGGGTGAACACTCTCCCCAGAAATTCGGCGCCCAAGACTGTTGCACTGTCCTGAATACTCTCTCGGCATGCGGCATCAATACGGTGAAACGTCCATCCAGAGTGGTAACCGATGTAATCCCTTGTGGAGAACCGTTCGGATTGAAAGGATAAACCTCAGTCGGCATGCCACTATGATCAATATACCGCATGGCAACCAGAACCTTGTCCATATCGCCCTGTTGCGAAAAATCAGCTCTGCCTTCCCCATGTGAAACGACAATGGGAGCTCTCAGACCATCCATATCCCTGAAGAAAATGGATGGTGATTTCGGAATCTCGACCATCGTGAAACGGGCTTCGAACTGTTCAGAACGGTTACGGACAAATTTCGGCCATGCCTCGGCCCCCGGAATAATAGTGGCAAGATTGCTCATCATCTGACAGCCATTGCATATGCCCAGCGCAAAAGTATCCTGCCGCATAAAAAAAGTCTCGAATTGTTCTTTCAATCTCTCGTTGAACAAGATCGTTTTCGCCCATCCTTCTCCGGCACCCAGCACATCGCCATAGGAAAATCCGCCGACAGCGATCATGCCCTTGCAATCGTCAAGAAACAGCCTGCCATCAATCAGATCGCTCATATGGACATCGACCGACTCGAATCCTGCCTTGTGCATGACATAAGCCGTTTCAACATGGGAATTGGATCCCTGTTCGCGCAGGATGGCGACACGCGGACGGATTCCTTTCGCGACAAAAGGCGCTGCAATATCCTCTTCCATATCGAAAGGCACTCTCGGTGCCATACCCTGATCGGTTGTATCCAGAATCCGGTCATATTCCATATCGGCACATTCCGGATTGTCACGCAATCTGGCAATCCGCCAGCTTGTTTCACTCCACAAACGATGCAGATTGACACGCGAATGGACATAGACAGGTACACCACGCAGTTTGAACTCCAGTGTCTCGCCTTCAGTAATGGAACCTAGATAATGAGTTGCCGCCTCGAGACCGGCTGTTTTCAACCGGGATTTGACCTTGTCCAGATCACTGAAACGAACTTGAATGACAGCACCCAATTCTTCATTGAAAAGTGCAGACAGAATGTTTTCCTTGTCCGAACCTTTGACCAGTGCGGCATTGACAATATAATCCAGATCGATATCCAGCCCGCAACGGCTTGCGAAAGCCATTTCACACAAAGTGACAAACAAACCGCCGTCTGAACGGTCATGATAGGCCAGCAGTACCCCTTCACGGTTCAGTTTCTGAATCACGGCAAAAAACGCTTTCAGATCGTGCGCGCTGTCAACATCCGGTACCGAAGAACCGATCTGTTGTGTCACTTGTGCCAATGCAGAAGCGCCCATCCGGTTTTTGCCACGCCCAAGATCGATCAGGATAAGCGCGGTTTCACCGGCATCCAGATCCAGTTGCGGCGTCAGGGAACCACGAACATCCGTCACGGGCGAAAAAGCGGAAACAATCAGTGACACAGGGGATATGACTTCCTTTTCCGCTTCCCCGTCCTGCCACGTCGTTCTCATCGAAAGCGAATCCTTGCCGACCGGTATACTGATCCCCAGTTCAGGACACAATTCCAGACCGACCGCCCTGACGGTATCGAACAGGGCGGCATCCTGTCCGGATTGCCCGCATGCAGCCATCCAGTTGGCAGACAGCTTGATATCGGAAATATCGTTTATCGGGGCAGAAGCGATATTGGTCAGCGCTTCACCAATTGCCATGCGTCCTGAAGCCGGCGCATCGATCACCGCCAGCGGTGTTCTTTCTCCCATCGCCATCGCCTCGCCAGCATAGCCTTCGTAACTCATCAGTGTCACAGCACTATCCGCAACCGGAACCTGCCAGGGACCGACCATCTGGTCACGACATGTCAAACCGCCGACAGACCGGTCACCGATCGTGATCAGAAACGACTTGTCCCCTACTGCCGGCAACAGCATGACCTCCCGTACCACCTTGTCCAGCTCGAGATGATCGAGCCTGACCGAAGGATAATGATGGGTGACATGCGTAACATCACGATGCATTTTCGGCGGTTTTCCGAGCAGGACATCCATCGGCATATCGACCGGATTGTTGCCGTATTCAGGGTCAATGACTTTCAGTTGCCGTTCCTCAGTCGCGACTCCGACGATCGCATACGGACACCGCTCGCGACCGCACAGCTGGTCAAACAGTTCGATATTCTCCTGAGCAACAGCCAGAACATACCGCTCCTGTGACTCATTGCTCCATATTTCGCGTGGCGACATGCCGCTTTCTTCCAACGGAACGTTCCGCAAATCGAATACGGCTCCCCTGTTCGCGTCATGCGTGATTTCAGGAAAGGCATTCGACAGACCGCCCGCTCCGACATCATGAATCGAGAGAATCGGATTGTTTTCCTTCAATGCCCAGCAGGCGTTGATGACTTCCTGCGCACGACGCTGCATTTCAGGATTGCCGCGCTGGACAGAATCAAAATCCAGATCTGCTGTATTGGTACCTGTCGCCATAGAAGATGCCGCACCGCCACCCATACCGATCCGCATTCCGGGACCGCCCAGCTGGATCAGAAGCGCTCCGACCGGAAGAGCATCCTTTCTGGTATGGATATCCGAAATCGAACCGATGCCGCCTGCTATCATGATCGGCTTGTGATAACCGAATACCTTGTTGTTCACATTCTGTTCATAGGTTCGGAAATAACCTGCCAGATTGGGACGACCGAATTCGTTATTGAATGCCGCTCCCCCTATCGGTCCGTCGATCATGATTTGCAAAGGCGAAGCGATGCGCTCCGGTTTTCCGTAAACGGCACCGGTTTCCCTTTTCGGCAAAGTCACATCCGCGACATTTTCCCAGTTCCGCCGTGCATCAGGCAATTGCAAGTTGGATACGGTAAAACCCGTCAGGCCTGCTTTCGGCCTGGCTCCCCTGCCTGTCGCACCTTCATCACGAATTTCGCCTCCCGAGCCGGTCGCTGCCCCCGGGAACGGCGAGATAGCGGTAGGATGATTGTGCGTTTCCACCTTCATCAGAATATGGGCAAGCTCCCTGTTGGGCCGGTAAACATAATCTCCCTTTCCGCCTTGCGGATAAAACCGCATGATTTCCTTGCCCTCTATAATGGAGGAATTGTCCTTGTAAGCAACGATTGTCTTTTCAGGATGTTTTTCATGCGTATTGCGGATCATTGCAAAAAGCGAGCTGTGCTGATCTTCTCCGTCAATCGTCCAGTCGGCATTGAAAATCTTGTGACGGCAATGTTCGCTGTTGGCCTGTGCGAACATCATCAGTTCAACATCGGTCGGATTGCGCCCGGCCTTTGCAAAGGCATCGAAAAGATAATCGATCTCGTCCTCCGACAACGCCAGTCCCAGTTCTCCGTTCGCTTTGACAAGCGCCCCCTTTCCATCCGAAAGAATATCGATCGTTTCCAGCGGTTTCGCTTCCAGTTCCTGAAACAGAACCCTGGCATCATCACGCACGCCGATCACCATTTCCGTCATCCGGTCATGCAGCCTGCCCATCAGCACCAGACGATCAGCATCCGAAACAGTCTGTGCATCGTCCCGTCTCAGGATGCGATAGGATATTCCCCGTTCGACACGCTTTATATCCTTCAGTCCGCAATTATGGACAATATCGGTCGCTTTCGAGGACCATGGAGAAATCGTCCCGACTCGCGGAACAACGACATACTCATCCCCCTTTTCCGCCCCGTGAAAAGGTTCGCCATAATCCAGCAGTACCGACAGACGTGAAATCTCTTCTTCCGAAAGGGCATCACCACCATCTATGAAATGAAGATACCGTGCGGTCACTTCCGTAATGGCAGGATCGACCTCCTGCAGCGCCGACAAGAGACGTTTGGCACGAAAAGCGGACAAGGCATTGGAGCCAGGCAGAATAAGCATAACGTATATACAAAGAAAGAAAAAAACGGAACAAACTGACAAGCCGGTATTATACCCTTGCTACCGGAACAGAAGCAGACAGCCCCAGAAAAAGTGGAATACGCATCACCCGGAACAATCGCCGTAAAACTATTTCGAAACCTTTGCCAGCGGAAACATCACTGTAACGACCAGACCTCCCTTTTCCCGGTTTCCCAGCCGTACACGACCGCGGTAACGCTTCGCAATCCTCGATACAATGGCCAGTCCCAGACCGGAACCGTTTGCCTGGCCTCTTGCATCATCCAGCCGTGTAAACGGCCGCAGCATCCGCTCGAAATCAGATTCCGGAACACCCATGCCATTATCGGCAAACTCGATTTTCACTTCATTGCCTTCCTTGCGGCATGTCATATCGACTTCAGCCAAGCTACTCCCCTGCGTTCGCCCATAACGTTCCGCATTGGTCAGGACATTGTTAACAAGACGTCTGATATCAACCTCATTTGCCGAAACCGACAATCCTTCTTCTATGTGTGCATCAAGTTTCAGTCCGGGGCGTCGCCCCGCCTCATCGGCCATTACATGCAAAAGCGAACTGATATCAACCGTTCCGGAAACGGCAGGTGCCCCCAGACGTGCATAATCCAGAAACTGGCCGATTATGGCATCCATCTGCGAAATATCCGTCTGCATGCCTTCCTTACTTTCTTCAGGCAAAGGCGACATTTCAAGTTCCAGGCGCATGCGTGTCAGAGGCGTTCTTAAGTCATGGGATATACCCGCCAGAATTTCCGTCCTGTCCTGATCGACACGTTCCAGATCCCTGACCATCTGGTTGAAACTGCGATTGGCGGCCCTGATTTCAGTCACTCCCTTTTCAGGCAAGGGTTCCGGCGATTTGCCATTTGCCATTTGCCGTGCTGCATAGGCCAGTCTGGCCAGAGGTTCATTCAGCAACCGCGAAACAAATCCTGCCCCCAGCAGTGACAAAACAAGCACGATGCCGCCCCACCCCAACCAGCGCAGACCGGAAATATCCCTGACACGTCCGTTATCCAGCCGGAGCCAGTAAATATCATCTTCATCCAGCTTGAAACTCACCCAGAATCCGGGCATATCATTGACCTTGGGAGACAAAATAGTGTCATTCCCCATTTTCTGCTGCATATAGGGAAGCATACTCTGCATCAGATCATTTCCGTTGGTCACCGGTTCGATCTGGTCGGTAGGCTCAAGAGGATAAATCCGGATACCTTCATTACGGGCCAGATCAAAAAGCAATTCACGCCTCAATTCCGGTTCCGAATGTACCAGTGCCGCCCGGGTAATCGTAACAACGGATACAACCTGTTCGGATATGACCTGTGCGCGGGAACCCTGCAATTCAAAACGGAAACTGGAAACCCACACCCCCATGCTGATAACCAGCAAAATACCTACCAGAAAAAACGTTCGCCAGAACAGGCTGCTTTTCCACCACGGCACGCGCGAAATCGGCAATACGGATTGCATGGTTCCGTTTTGTACACTATCGGACATTTTGATAACGTTTACCGTGATACCTTGTCGGGAATGAAAACATAACCCAATCCCCATACCGTCTGGATGTAAAGCGGATGGGACGGATCAGGTTCAATCAGTTTGCGCAGTCTGGATATCTGTACATCCAGGCTGCGGTCGAATACCTCGTATTCTCGACCTTTGGCCAGGGACATCAGTTTGTCACGCGACAAAGGCTGTTTTGCGTGCGATGCAAACGCTTTCAAAACGGCAAATTCCCCCGTTGTCAACGACACGTTCTCCCCGTTTTTTTTCAGCGTCCGGTTACCCAGATCGAGCTGGAATTCACCGAAATGAAAAACCTGTTGCGTATCCGATGGAGAACCCGGAATTTCCTCAGGATGCCTTCTTCTCAACACGGCTGTAATCCGCGCCAGAAGTTCTCTGGGATTAAACGGCTTGGGCAAATAGTCGTCCGCCCCCATCTCGAGCCCGATAATCCTGTCCGTGTCCTCACCTTTCGCGGTCAGCATAATAATCGGGGTCTTGTCTCCGCCACCACGCAAACGGCGGCAAATGGACAAACCATCCTCCCCAGGCAACATCAGGTCAAGCACCAGCAGATCAAAACGCTCGCGTACCCAGAAACGGTTCATGTTCTGCGCATTCTCCGCCGTCGTTACGGCAAAACCGTGTTCCGCCAGATATCGCCTTAACAGATCCCTCAAACGGACATCATCATCCACTACCAGAATTTTGGTCTGACGTCCCTGCTTTTCCAAATTGTCCTCCGTTCCCATAATGATATTGTCCACAAATAATCAATCCGTCAGAAAAAGACTAGACTAGAATGCAAAATTTCACGAAACGGCATTACACAAAGTTACAAACTTTAACGTTTTTTATTACCCTATCCCTGCTTTATTGTCTACACTAAGGTCGAATTATTCCAACACCGTTTCCGATCTTGAACAGTGGCATTTGCCGATTATTGTAAAGACATGAAAGTTTTCCTCTCGATCCTGTTCGGTTTTCTCATCCTGATATTCGGGTCGGAGCCCCTGTTTGCCGCACCGTCCTGCAACACATACGACAACGGGCAGAGCTGTTCCGCTGCCGTCACGAAAGCACCCCAGCTTTCCAGGGAAGAGAAAGCCCACATACGCTCATTGCGACGCCAGCATACACGAGAAGCCTATGACCGGAACGACATGACACCCGCTTCTTTCCGGGACGACGCTTGCTGCCGTTACCGCAAGGGGAAAAAAATGACGGCTGACGAGCGCATGAAACTGAGACAGCAAATCGATGAGGTGGGACAGGCCATTTACCATCAGTGATAAAAAGAAAATTTGCCGAAATCATCAAAAGTTGACTGATGGACTTTTTTATGTCATAATGAAACGTTTAAAGTTTTGACTGATTCGGTTAACTTTTCAATCTTACAATTTGACTTAATCGTGCAAGTGGTCGGCAATCAGGTCGGGAAGCAGGTAAGGCCCATGAAATGCCGGCTGGCTACCAACAATCAGAGGCAATAAATGAAAGAAGGCATCCATCCAAAGTATCGTGAAGTCGTATTCCAGGACGTTTCATGCGATTTCAAGTTCATCACCCGTTCCACTATTCCGACCCGCGAAACCATCATGTTCGAAGGCAAGGAATATCCTCTTGTGAAAGTTGAAGTTTCAGCTGAATCGCATCCCTTCTATACGGGCAAATACAAAATCGTCGATACTGCTGGCCGTGTTGAAAAATTCCGCCAGAAATTCGGCAAGGTCGGTTCAAAGGTCTCTGCCGGCTGATATTCCGATCCATGAGAAAGGCAGCTTCGGCTGCCTTTTTTTCCGAACTTCCGTCCGGCTGTATTCACGTCTGTACTTTACCCATGTCCGATACACCGCCCAGCTTGATTCCACCTTTAAAACCCGTCCGTCTTCCTGCTGCAGCGACTTTGACCCTGCCTCGCTGGGGAATCTTTCTGCTCTGCCTGCTCTACATACTGCCAGGACTGATCGGACGCGATCCATGGAAAAACAGCGATGCAGCCGATTTCGGTGTCATGTGGACGATGGCCCAGCACGGATGGCAGGACTGGCTCTGGCCGAACATCTCCGGCCTTCCGGTTTCCGAATCGGGTCCACTGGCGTTCTGGATCGGAGCCGTAAGCATCAAACTGTTCGGAGGCGTGCTGGACGCTCCACTTGCCGCACGCATCGCTCCCCTGTGCTTTTTCTTGGTCGGAGCCTATTCTGTCTGGCATACCACTTACCTGCTTGGCCGCCGCACAGAGGCACAACCCATGCGGCTTGCATTCGGTGGACAACCGGATGCTCTTGCGTACGGACGTGTACTGGCTGACGGTGCATTGCTGATTTACCTCGGCTGTCTTGGTCTTCTGATGCACAGCCATGAAACCAGTGTCGAGGCACTTTTCGTCGCATTGATAGCCTATGTGCTTTACCGGTGTACCCGTTACATTGATTCCCCCACCATCAAAAACGCCTGTCTGCTCGGACTGGCGCTTGGCGCTCTTGTATTGACCAATGGACTGGCTACCCCTTCCGGGCTGTATCTGTGTTTTCTGGCAGGCATTTTCTTTTGCAAGCCCCCCCGGCAAAAACATGTCGTCCATTTTCTTGTATCCCTCGCCGTCACATGCATCATTGTCTTTGCATGGTGGGCAGTATTGAAACTGACCCTTCCATACGGCAGTTCGCCGTTTCCGGCATGGTTTGCCTGGAACCTGATGCAGATCGGTCTGCCGACTTTCGACTCTATCAGCACCTTTTTCCGAAATGGCATCTGGTTTTTCTGGCCTGCATGGCCCTTTGCAGGATGGGCCATTTATGCGTGGCGCAGGCAGTGGCGTTCCGCACATGTTCTGGTACCTTTGTTGTTTACCATCACCTTTCTGGTTCTGGCCTTTTTCAATCCTCAAAAAGAAGAAACTGTCCTGCTCTCGTTTCTGCCGCCGCTGGCCATTCTGGCTGCGCTGGGATTGCCGACCATGAAGCGTGGTGCAATCAACGCCATCGACTGGTTCTCGGTCATGACACTAACCATGTGCGCCCTGTTCATCTGGCTGGCATGGTTCGCAAGACATACAGGATGGCCGGGCAGCATTGCCAGAAACGCCACAAAACTGGCTCCCGGTTTTCTTCCGGAATTCAACATTTTTGTCACCGCATTCGCGGCATGTGCCACCATAGGCTGGTTCGCTCTGGTGTACTGGCGGCTTTCGCGACAACCATCCGTCTTATGGCGTGCCGTTGTCCTGTCTACCGGTGGCGTCATTTTATGCTGGGTATTGCTGGCAACCCTGTGGCTGCCCTGGATTAATTACAGCAAGAGCTATGCAGGCATCGCCACGGAAATGGCAACCCATGTTTCCAACAAAAACAGTTGCATAAAAACGAATGTATCCGCTGCCCAAAGGGCATCATTTGCCTATTTCGGAAACCTTCGTTTCGAAGGGTTCAAACCTGAACCCTGTCATTACCTACTGTTGGGTGACCGTGTTTCCAAATACAACCGCCCCATTTCACCCAGAACATACAAAAACATGCGACTGGTCTGGGAGGGTCATCGCCCAAGCGACCGTGGCGAGCGCTTCCGTCTTTACCAGTCTGTAAAGTGAAAACGGAAAAACGAATCGCTAGTCATACACCTGATATCATCCGCCTCGCCTTGCCCATATGGATCGGCCAGCTGGCAGCCATTGCCAATCCCGTTCTGGATACGGTCATGGTTTCGCGCTGCTCCGTGACCGATCTGGGTGCCCTTGCCGTCGGTGCTTCCGTCTACATCAGCATTTATGTCGCACTGAGCGGTGTTATGCAAGCCTTGGCACCGACATTCGGCCAATTGTACGGCGCCGGAAAATTTGAAGAAATGGGCAAGGAAACACGACAGGGAGTCTGGCTCGCCATCTTCCTGTCACTGGGCGGTTCTTTTCTTTTATGCTTTCCGCAACCGCTTCTTTCAATCGCAGACGCTTCTCCGGAAGTCACTGAAAAAGCGGTGCTTTACTTGCGCATTCTGGCCCTTTCTCTTCCTGCATCCCTGAATTTTCTCGTTTACAATATATTGAACAACGCCATGGCACGCCCGAAAATGGTCATGGCTATTCAGGTCACCGGTCTTTTACTGAAAATACCCCTGAATTCCCTGTTCATATTTGGTGGAATGGGAATCCCGGAATTGGGCGGCCCTGGCTGCGCACTTGCGACATTCGTTATTGTTTGGCTTGAACTGGCGATTGGCTGGACGATCCTGCGCTTCAACTCCTTTTACAGAATACTCCACCTATTCGACACCTGCATGACCGGACCGCACTGGAAATCCCTGAAAGCCCTGCTTGCACTCGGAATACCGGTCGGCCTGAATTATTTCGTCGAAGTCACCTCTTTCACCTTCATGGCCCTATTTATCGCACGGCTTGGCGTCAACGCTGTGGCAGGCCATCAAATCGTCGCGAATTTCTCCGGTGTTCTCTACATGCTGCCCCTTTCCTTGGCAAGTGCGACGAGCACACTGGTCGCCCAATCCATCGGAGCACAAAAACCCGAACGCGCGCTCAGCATCTCATCATCCGGAATACGCCTGTCAGCCATTCTGGCGCTTATAATCGCTTGTTCGGTCTGGCTGGCAAAAGACTGGATCATCAGGCTCTATACTGCTGATACGGCAGTCGTTGCCAACGCATCCCCACTGTTCCCGTTTTTATGCAGCCTGCTCTTTTTCGATGCCATTCAGATCACATCTTCTTATGTCCTGCGCGCTTACAAAGTCGTTCTGGCTCCCACACTTTTGTATATCCTGACACTCTGGTGTATCGGACTGGGATGCGGCTATATCTTCGCTTTCGGACTTGTTCCATCATTGACGCCATCCGGAATCACCGGTTCTTCCGGATTCTGGTTCAGCAACTGCATCAGTCTGGTCATCCTTTCGGCAGGCATGAGTGTCATGCTGAAAAAAACCGAAAAACAGGCATGGCAACATTCAGAAATATCATCAAAAGAAACAACCTGACAAGCTGTTGCCAGATACATGCACCGTCAACTGCCGAAAAGCAGCCCTCCCACCGCTGAAAATGGAAAACAGCCCATGGACTTCCCTGAAACAGGGAATTGCGGGAAAATGCGGACAGAACCAGCCGTGATTGACCGCTTTATAAAAAATTCACGGCATTTTTTCCCTACCGGATTCTGTCAATCACAAACCCGTTTCCGGAACCGTACACATCATGTTTCCCCATGCGACATTACCTCACAGACCAATCCGTTCCTGAAAAACGCCCGAAAACAAAACGGCTTTTTCTGGCCTTGCTCCCGGACAATTTGCTCATCAAACAACTTGCCAGACTGCAAAAAAACATACCGGGACGGAAAACACCTCCGGAAAATCTGCACATGACACTTGCTTTTCTGGGCAACCAGCCTGATTCTGTCGTTTCAGAACTGGCCGATTTTCTCGATCGTCTGGAATTCAGTCCTTTCAGTCTGTCACTGGACAAAATAGGTTGGTTTCCGAAAATCCGTCTGGGCTGGATTGGTCCGACAACCGTGTCGGCAGCGCTGACCCGCCTGCACAGAATCACACACCGGTTTCTGGTACCCGCATACATCACGGACAAAAAGGAAACTTTCCGGCCTCATATCACCCTAGCCAGACAATCGATTCCCACTGATATGAAAATATCCGAACCGGTAATATGGCACGTCAACCGTCTTGCATTGATGCAATCCATCCTGAATGCCGAACCAGGCCAACATCCTCGATACCATATTCTGCACGAAACGACAGCAGGAACCTGAATACGTTTTTACCGGCAGCACTGCATATTCCAGAAAACGGCTGAAACATCTCATCATTTTTGCCTGCCGGAACACCGGCTTTCAACAGGTTCCTCAAAGCGTCGCTATGCGTTTCAGAACATACGATGCGGCAGCCATTCCAAAACTGGCCGTTACAGCTACGGTTGTCCCGAATCCTGCTGAATTCAGTCCCGCGATTTTCTCGTTTTCCATCTCTGCGCCATTTTCCCGATCAGGATATCGTACCGGTTCAAGGGAATACACCGCATCGATACCGAACTTGTTCTTGGGATTGCGAGTGAAGCCATACTGTGAACGCAAGCATTTGCGCACCTTTGCCAGCAGGGGTTCCTGCTGCGTTCTGGACAGGTCACATATGTCGATTCGCGTGGGATCCAGTTGCCCTCCAGCACTTCCGACAGTAATCAGCGGTATCGCATGATCCCGGCAATAAGCGATAAGCCCGGCCTTGTCCCTGACACTGTCAATAGCGTCAATCACGAAATCGGACCTGTTTTTTCCGATCAGCCCATCCATATTTTCAGGTGTGAGAAAAAGCTGAATGGCATTCACATGGCACAACGGATTGATTTCCGCAATCCGCTCTGCAAGTACCGATACTTTCGGCCTGCCAAGAGTACTGCCCAACGCCTGAAGCTGCCTGTTTATATTGGATTCGACGACGACATCTCCATCGATCAGAGTCAAATACCCCACGCCGCTTCTGGCCAGTGTCTCGACAGCCCACGAACCCACGCCACCGACACCGATTACAGCGACATGGGCCTGTTGCAGGCGTCTGAATCCCTCTGTACCGAAAAGTCTGCGCGAGCCGGCGAAACGGACAGACATATCTGAATTTTCTGTCATTGAAATTTTCTCATCAAAAAACGAACAGATTTACCTGGACATATCTGTTCTCCGGCAAACGACAGCACCGGTATCCCCCGTGAAACCGGATACGGTCCTTTTCAATCTGCCGGACGATACCGGAGCAAGGCAACAGTTTACCGGACAAGAATACAGCCGCCAATGTTTCAAGTACCTGCCCGGACATCACATACAAAAACCGGACCTGTCCGAACGATATCTCCTGCCGTCACTCACTTCCCGATAAACATGCGGCTTTCCCGAAACGGGATCAACTGCCCGAAAATATGCTGATCAATTCATATTAGCTGTTCCCGCCTTCCGATTTTCCAACATAATGGACAAGATGCCTTACAGAGAGAAAAAAACTGATTTAAAATCTAGCACAATAATAACGCGCCCGATATTGGCAACCCGAGCAGGTACACGAAAGAATTTTCAGATTAAACCATGATGGGGAGGGATAACTGTGTTCTGGGAAAAAAAATTGCAAAACTGGGTCAACGACATCCGGAAAACGTCGCCATTGCCATTGCGTCTTGAACTCTGGACCGGACAAAAATACGATCTCAATCCAAACGAAGATCCGAAAGTCGTTATCAGAATACCCGAACTGGCATCCCTGAGCTACCTTCTGAAGCCGACTCTGGACAATCTGGGCACAGCCTATGTCGAAGGAAAAATCGAAGTGCAAGGCACTTTGAACGACATGATCACAATGGGTAACTCCCTTGCCGACCTGTTCGATACACCGGCCTCGACAACCGCCGCCAAATTCAGACACTATTTCGGCGGGAAGCACAACCGCAAAATCGATGCCGAATCCATTGGCTACCACTACGATGTTTCCAATGAATTCTATCAGCAGTGGCTGGATCCCAACATGGTCTATTCCTGCGGATATTTCGAAAACGGCGATGAAGACCTGGCCACTGCCCAGATCAAGAAAATCGATCATATCCTGACCAAGATAAGGATACAGCCAGGTGACCGGCTACTGGATATCGGCTGCGGTTGGGGAGCGCTTGCCATCAGGGCCGCGGAGAAATTCGGCGCCAATGTCGTAGGCATCACACTCTCCAAAAACCAGTACGAGCTAGCACGCCAGCGCGTCCGCGAAAAGGGGCTTGAAGACAAAATCGACATTCGTATCCAGGATTACCGCGATGTAACAGGACAATTCGACCGGATCACCAGTGTCGGCATGTTCGAACACGTTGGTCTCCGTTATCTCGTCGACTATTTCAAGATCATCAGAAAACTTCTCAAGGATGACGGTATCGCTATGAATCACGGCATTACCAGCTGTGATCCTGACAGTGGCGAAACACCTTTCGGGGGAGGCGAATTCATCGAGAAATATGTCTTCCCGAATGGAGAATTGCCCCATATCGGTCTTGTTTTGAAAAACATGCAGGAAGCCGGACTGGAAGCGCTCGACATTGAAAACCTGCGCCATCACTACGCAAAAACCTGTGGTATCTGGGCAGAAAATTTCGAAAAGGCCACTTCTGCCATCAAAAAGCTGACCGATGAAAAACGCTACCGCATATGGCGTGTTTATCTGGCAGGTTGCTCGTATGCTTTTGCTCTTGACCGCGTAGCCATTTTCCAGGTTACCTGCATCAAATCCGGTCGTACGTCCCCCTTGTTGCCCATGTCCAGAAACTATATATACGGGAACAAGGACTGAATCCGTCGTTCATCCTGTTGAGAAATGCCCGGCAAAGCCGGGCATTTCATTTTTCAGATAGCCCGCAAACATTTCCCTGAATTTCGCCAATTTTGGTTCAATCACATAAACGCAGTAACCCTGCTGCGGATTCATACGATAAAAATCCTTGTGGAAATATTCAGCAGGATAAAAAACGGTAAATGGCACCAGTTCAGTGACCAGAGGCGCCGTCCAGATATCCTTCATGGCGGCCATAACCTCCCTTGCGATCTTTTCCTGTTCCATCGAATGGTAAAAAATAATGGATCTGTATTGGGGACCGATATCATTTCCCTGCTGATTCAATGTCGTCGGATCATGAATGGCGAAAAAGACATTCAATATATCCCTGTAACCAATGATCTCCGCATCGAATGTAACCTGAACGACTTCCGCATGTCCCGTCGTTCCCTCACAAACCTGCAGATAGGACGGATTGTCAACATGTCCCCCCGCATAACCGGATACGACATCGATGACACCTTTGAGCTGCTGATAAACGGCTTCCAGACACCAGAAACAACCACCACCAAGAGTCGCTTTTTCAGGCTTCATATGACCAATCTCCAACTAATTTCAAATATCAGGCTCATAAAGACAACCATCCGCAAATAATAATAAACTGTTTTTAAAAAAGTTTTTCGTCATATACATAAAAATTGAAATATATATCAATTTATTACGAATTGACGCTCAATATAAAAGACATAAGAATGAAACAGTATGTACTTTGTTTAATGCGTGTTTAATACATCCGCAAACAACGTTCGTACGGAATAGAACCGTTTTAACGGCAATTCTGCTTTATATTGACTATTCAGGGAGAAAAATCATGTTCAAGAAAATACTCATCCCTACCGATGGTTCTGCCTTGGCAACCCAGGCTGCACTGGAAGGTATTGATTACGCACAAAAGGCAGGCGCTGAAGTAGTATGCGTTTATGTCGCCGCTGAAAACCAGTCGACTGCTTTCGCTTTCTCCCCTCATGCCAAACAGGAAGTACACTGGCCAACCGACAGTGAGTACAAGCAAATGGTTGCAGAGACCGCCAAGGCATACATGACACCTATTCGCGAAGCCGCATCAAACGCCGGTGTCAAGTTCAGCGAAGAAATCTACATATCCAAATCACCATCGACATCCATTATCAGTTCAGCTGAAAAAAATGGATGCGATCTGATTTTCATGGCCTCCCGTGGTAATACGGGCTGGGAAAAACTGCTGTTGGGCAGCATTGCATCCAAGGTCATTGCATCGAGTCCGATTCCTGTTCTGGTATATAAAGTGAAAAAAGAACAGCTTCCCAAATATACGGATTATTTCCCGGAAGTATAATCGTGCCTCATGCCGTTTCGCCGTCCCTTCTATCTTCGGCGAAACGGTTGTATTGCAAGCATTTTCTACAGTATATTCTGACTGTTCCGGACAGCGGGCATTGAATGCTGTCCCTTATCCTTGACATCCTCCACGCCCTGAAGGA
>CAZRQR010000003.1:0-56981 GCA_964602435.1 uncultured Oxalobacter sp. | reverse complement strand
GATTGTACCTGTGACCTGTTCAGACGGATTTTTCTCTGCGGCAATATTGCTTGTATCGGCGGTGATGACAAGGCGCTTGCATACCACAGTACGGTGATGTGGATAACAGGACAACGGTTGTCCAGGTCGGTGTCTCTCGCCGGTTCTGATAAGGGCCTGACTGATGGGCATTGGAGAGGGATTTCCGTTTGCCTGATGGCTGGTTTGGTCGTGTCACGGCAAGGATATTTCGACTGTATGAAACACGGCAAGGAGCTGCCATGTTTGTGTCCGGATAATCCTTGCGATACAGTTTATAGTGTTTTCTTCGAGCAGACGGGGCAATCCGGGTTTTTCTCAAGCCGGATTTTTGTCCATTCCATCGTCAGGGCATCCAGCAGCAGGAGCGAACCGGCCAGAGATTCGCCAATACCGGCTGCCAGTTTGAGCGCTTCGGCTGCCTGTATGGTGCCGATGATACCGACCAGCGGTGCGAATACACCGACTTGCGCTGCCTTGATGTCTTCGAAGTGCGAGTCTTCCGGGAACAGGCAGGCATAGCAGGGTGAATCGCTTTGGCGGGGGTTATATACTGATATCTGGCCATCGAATGCGACGACAGCGCCGGATACGAGCGGTTTGCGCAGAGCCACACAGATACGGTTGATGGAAAGCCGCGTTTTGAAATTGTCGGTGCAGTCAAGGACGATATCTGCCGTTTCGACCAGTTTCGGCAGACCGGTTTCATCCATACGTTCGGTAACAGTCACAATGTTGATGGTCGGATTGATTCTTTCGAGCGTTTTTTTTCCGGATTCCGCCTTGTTCATACCAATCCGGTCTGTCGTGTGCAGAATCTGACGCTGAAGATTGCTCAGTTCGACACGATCGTTGTCGACCAGTGTGATTTTTCCAAAGCCTCCGGAAGCCAGATACAGGGAAGCGGGTGACCCAAGGCCACCCGTACCGATAACGAGTGCATGCGAGCATGCGATTTTCTCCTGCCCTTCATATCCGAGTTTGCTCAGGAGAATATGGCGTGAGTATCGCTGTTTTTGCTCGTCATTTATCATTTGCCGTTTTCAGTTTTTTTTTCCTGTTGCTGTTTATCGGTTTTGGCATCCCGGGCGTCAGCTTTTTTGTCTTCCACCTTGGTTTTGGACAGTTTGACTGGTTTCCCTTTCAGATGGTTGATCGCCTGCATCAGTTGGAAATCCTTTTTGGTGCCATATTCGATCGGCTTGTAGTTCTTTGCGTTTTCCAGCAGCTTCATTTCTTCTTCCGTATCAAAAAAACGGTCTCCCTGACTGTCTTCCTCGTCACCGTTCGTTAGGTGTTTCGAAAGATCGGCTTCGCGGATTCGCAACCCGTTGATGCCGTCACCTTCAGGCGTTTCATCCACCAGTAGGTCAGGAACGATGCCTTTTGCCTGAATGGACCGTCCCTTGGGGGTGTAATAGCGTGCTGTCGTCAGTTTGACCGCAGTATCTTCGGAAATCTGGCGGATAGTCTGGACCGAACCTTTTCCGAAAGTCTGTGAACCCATGATGACCGCGCGTTTGTAATCCTGAAGGGCTCCCGCGACAATTTCGGAAGCGGAAGCGGAACCGATATTGACAAGAACGACCATCGGAACGGTTTTGATTTGTGCAGGCAGTTTTGCCAGCGGGTCGTTAATGGTTCTGCCGGCGTAATATTCCGGTCGTGCATAGAAAGTCGCTTTCGATTCAGGAAGCTGGCCATCTGTGGAGACAATCAGCGAATCTTTCGGAAGGAATATCGAGGCAACTCCGATCGCACCCGGCAGAATTCCGCCAGGATCGTTTCTGAGGTCGAGAACGATGCCCTTGATATTCGGGTTCTTGGCATAAATCCTGTTGATGTGAGTGACGAGATCCTCGACAGTCGGTTCCTGGAACTGGGCAATTCGCAACCATGCATATCCGGGTTCGACAATTTTCGACTTGACGCTCTTGACTTGTATCTCTTCACGGACAAGTGTGATGATGATCGGTTTCGTCACGTTTTTGCGCGCGATTGTCAGCGTGATCTTGGTGTTCGGATCCCCTCGCATTTTCTTGACGGCTTCATCTAGAGTCAGACCTTTTACGGATGTATTGTCCAGTTTGGTGATCAGATCGCCCGGTTTGATACCGGCGCGATAGGCAGGCGTGTCTTCGATCGGGGATATGACCTTGACGTAACCGTCTTCCATGCCCACTTCGATGCCGAGACCGCCGAAACGGCCCTGTGTACCTTCCTTGAGTTCCTGGAACGCTTTCTTGTCAAGATAGGCGGAGTGCGGATCAAGGGAGGAAACCATGCCTGATATGGCTTCTGTCAGCAGTTTCTTGTCTTCGACGGGTTCGACATAATCGGATTTGATCAGCCCGAATACGTCAGCCAGCTGACGCAATTCGTCCAGTGGCAGCGGTGCCGTCTGTTTCTGCGCCATTGCAGAGAACTGGATGGATGCGACCACACCGACGACAATACCCAGCCCAACCAGCAGAATGTTCCGAAATTTGTTACCCATGTATTACCTTATCCAGTCAAGAGGATTGTAGGCACGCCCGTTGTGCCGTATTTCGAAGTATAACCCGGTTTCCGTATTCTCACCGCTGTTGCCTGCGTTTGCAATGATATCACCGGCAGAAACACTGTCGCCTGTATGCTTGCCCAGTGATTGGGCATTGCCATATATGGTCATGTACTGGTTACCGTGGTCGACAATGATCAGATTGCCGAAACCGCGCAAGAAATCGGCGAAAACGACACGGCCGCCTGCTACGGCATGTATGGCCGCACCCGGTGCGGTTTTGATGAAAATGCCCTTCCAGCTTGGCCCGTCCGCACGTTTCATTCCGTATCGGGCCGTTATTGTTCCGGCGACAGGCATTTTCAGTTTTCCGCGCATCCTGCCGAATGCACTGGCCGTATCAGGTTGATAAGGCGCTTCCACGACTGTTTCTGTTTCACGACGGGAAGTTCGTGATTTCCGGGTCTGTTTTTTCGCATTCCGTGCCGCAAGCCGCCGTTCTGCCTCTCTTTTTTCGGCCGCTTTTTTTTGTGCTTCTATGGCACGATTCAAACGGTCTACAAGATTTCCTAGCCGTTTTTCATCCTGTGCAAGTTTTTCGGCCTTTTTTTTCTGTGAATCCAGTTTTTCCGACAGTTGTGCCAGCAGGACGGCGTGTTGTGCCTTTTCCTTTTCAAGGATGTTTTTCTGCCGGTTCGTTTGGGTAACGATTTTTTCCAGTTCCTGTCGTGCCTGATCCGTTTGAGTCCGTTTTGTTCTGACCGTCTCCAGATTATTCTGCAACGAATCGATCAGGCTGGCGTAAGCCGCGGAAAAATAATTCATATACTGCAATTCCCTGCTGATCCGGTTGGGATTGTCGCCGGAAAAAAGCAGTTTCATCCGGTTTTCACCACCTGCGATGTATTGTTGCCGCATGATGTCTGCAAGCTGATGCCGTTGTCTGGATATGGTGGCGAGCAACTGGTTCTGTTCGGCTGAAAGCCGAGTCAGTCTGCTTTCGGTCATTGATTTCCGTTTTCCAAGTTCTGAAAGGGAACGTTCGGTGATCGTGATGGCTTTTTCGGATTGCGCAAGCTCGTCGGCGACTTTGCCTTTGGCTTTTTCAGTCTGGCTGATTTCCTTTTTTAGTGTGCTCAACTGTTGCCGGAGTTTTTTCTGCTCGGCTTCGGCAGCCTGTTTCTGTTTTGTCTTGTCCTGAGATTTCGTACGTGCTGCCGGTTTGCTGTTACGTTTGCTGGCGACTGTTTTGACAGACTGTTTCTTCTGTCCGGATGTTCCGGATTTCTGTGTAGCCGGCGCAGTGCTGGCTGTCACGGAAGTGAAGGCCAGCAGAAAAAAAAGGAGTATTGTCTTTTTCATGCGTTTTGCAGAGCATAATGCCGACAGTTTGTCCTGAAGTCGCCGGATACCGCAAGTCAGCTTGCCTTGCCCTGAGCCGTCACTTCCTGCATGGCTTCAGCTATTTTTGCAGGGTCACCAAGATAGTAGTGACGGACCGGTTTGAGGTCATCGTCCAGTTCATAAACAAGAGGCTGGCCCGTCGGAATGTTTAGCAGGGCGATGTCCTTGTCGCTGATATTGTCCAGTTCCTTGATAAGGGCGCGCAGGCTGTTGCCGTGTGCGACGACCAAGATGCGTTTCCCTTTCTGGATTTCGGGTGCAATCGAATCGAACCACAAAGGCTTGACACGGGCAACGGTATCCTTGAGGCTTTCCGTCAATGGTATTTTTTCTTTCGGCAGGGAAGCGTATGCCGGTTCGTTGTAGGAGGTTCTGGGATCGTTGGGCAAGAGCGGTTCCGCTGCGGTTTCGTAGCTTCTGCGCAACATGTGAACCTGGTGTTCGCCATATTTTCTGGCCGTTTCCGCCTTGTTGAGGCCTTGCAGCGCACCGTAATGACGTTCGTTCAGCCGCCAGTCGCAGACAACGGGTACCCACATTGCATCCATTTCATCAAGCACAATCCAGAGTGTCCTGATCGCTCTTTTCAATACGGAAGTGTAGGCCAGATCAAACTCGAAACCGGCTTCTTTCAGGATACGACCGGCCGCATGGGCCTCTTTTTTGCCCCGCTCGGTCAGATCGACATCGGTCCAGCCCGTAAACCGGTTTTCATAGTTCCAGATGGATTGACCATGACGCATGAAAACTATTTTATGCATATTCGAAATGAAAATAAGTTAACCCGAATGTACCGTATCTTTCTATTTTATAATGTATCGGTTTGTTATCGTTGACTTCTGGCAGGATAAACTCGTGAATTTTATTAGAGACAACATTTTTCTTATCTGTGTAGCCCTTTATTGTATCGGTGCGCTAGTGTGGCCATATATTCGCAAGGGGGCGAAAATCAGCAATTCCCAGGCGACCAAGATCATAAACAAGGGAAAAACCGCCATTATCGATATACGCGACCAGAAACAGTATCAGGCCGGCCATATCCTGAATGCCGTTCATGTACCATTGCCTAGTCTGCAGGACCGTATTCCGAAACTGGAAAAGTTCAAGGGACAACCTATCATTATTGTCGATGAATCGGGAAAGGAATCGGACAAGGCGGCTTCCATCCTCAAAAAGGAAGGTTTTAGCCAGATCAATGTATTAAGGGGAGGCATGTCGTCATGGGTTGGCGAGGGCCTTCCGATTACCAAATGAAAGGATAGCGATTATGACAGCCAGGGTTGTAATGTACAGTACGGCGGTTTGTCCTTATTGCATGATGGCCGAACGTCTGTTGAAGTCTCGCGGTGTCTCGGATATAGAGAAGATCCTGATCGACAACGATGAGGCGTTGCGTGCCGAGATGATGGAAAAAACCAATCGCCGGACAGTACCGCAGATTTTTATCGGCGATACCCATGTAGGTGGTTTCGATGATTTGTCTGCACTGGACAAAGCAGGTAAATTATTGCCGCTTTTGCAGTCAGCCTGAGATTTTTTTTAATTTTACCGGAGTAATTATGTCATCCGAGGTTTCACAGCCTGTTTTTCAGATCCAGACGGTCTATCTCAAGGACCTGTCACTGGAGCAACCTCATTCTCCCGCCATTTTTCTGGAAAAGAAAATGCCGGAACTGGAAGTATCCCTTAATGTCGGTTTCGAGCAATTGGCCGAAACGACCTTTGAATCAACTGTCACCGTGACTGTCACGGCAAAAGTCGGTGACAAGACGGCATATCTGGTGGAAGGCAAACAGGCCGGTATATTTGAAATACGCGGATTTCCAAAAGAAGCCATGGATCAGGTGCTGGCCATTACATGTCCGACTATCATCTACCCGTATCTTCGGGCCAATATCGCGGATATGATATTGAGAGCCGGTTTCCCGCCTGCACATCTGGCGGAAATCAATTTTGAAGCCTATTACCACGATCGTATCCAGCATCAGAAGGCACAGAATCAGAAAACCGGATCCTAGGCGGATACGTCGGCTGTACGGGATTGAGAGTATTGTGTCAGTCCGATTGTAAACGATGAATATTACTGTTCTTGGTGCGGGGGCGTGGGGCACTGCCATTGCGATCAATCTCGCATCGCGTCATTCCGTCGTCCTGTGGGGACGAAAAAGCAGTGTCATTGCTGATGCCTGCAAAGCCCGTGAAAACAGGGCAGGTCTGCCCGGCTTTGTGTTGCCGGATTCGTTGCAACTGACATCTGATTTCGCAAAGGCCGTTTCCCATGCAGCCGGAGTGGACGGACTGGTCATCATTGCGACTTCAGTCGCCGGCTTGAGGGAAGTGGCAGGAAATCTCAAAAATTCCGGGACGGTCAATCTGATATGGCTGTGCAAGGGATTTGAGGAAAACACGGGACTGATGCCGAGCCAGGTCGTCGCTGAGGCGACGGCAGGCCGTTTGAATACCGGTGTATTGTCGGGTCCTTCTTTTGCGCAGGAAGTGGCGGCCGGTTTGCCCTGTGCACTGACGGTCGCATCGAAGTCCGCGGATCTTCGGCAGCTGGTGACTGCCGCCGTCAATGGCGGCAATATGCGTATTTATTCCAGTGACGATGTGACCGGAGTGGAAGTCGGGGGCGCTGTTAAAAACATTCTTGCGATTGCAACGGGCATGTCAGATGGACTGGAACTGGGTATGAATGCCCGGGCAGCACTGATCACTCGCGGGTTGGCGGAAATAACCCGTCTGGGAGTGGCGCTGGGCGGCAGGCTTGAAACGTTTATGGGATTGACCGGTATGGGAGATCTTATCCTGACCTGTACAGGAGATCTGTCTCGCAACCGCAGGGTTGGTCTTGGGCTGGCTGGGGGCAAGTCGCTTGAAACGGTCATTGCCGAGCTGGGACATGTCGCTGAGGGAGTCCGGTGTGCACAGACAGTCCGGTTTCTGTCGGCCAGGGTCGGGGTCGAAATGCCGATCGCGAATGCGGTAGCCGGTATCCTGTTCGATAAGGTGTCTATCAAAAGTACGGTTTCGCAGTTGCTTTCCCGTCATGTGCGGGACGAAACGGATTTGTTTTACCGCAGGACCGACTGATAACAGGCCTTGTTTTCCGCTCTTGCCTGTATCAGGCAAGAGCAGGGTTTATCCGAAAACCTGTTTCCACAATTTTTTCACTTCGCTGTTTTGTTCGGCAACGCTTTCCGGCGCGACTTTTGCCTGTTCCGCTCCCTGCATGCGGATCTGATGCTGCTGTTTTCTGAACTGACGGTAAATGGCGGATACTTTTTCTCCGGAACCTCGAGGGATCAGTCCGAGTTTCTCGCTCATTTTCAACAAGGCGATATTGCCGAGATTCCCAGTCAGTTCCGGATATTGCAGCGAATATTCCAGCACAAGGTATTGCACGATGAACTCGATATCGATCATGCCGCCGGCATCGTGCTTCAGATCAAACAGTCCAGAACGGTTCGGGTGCGCATCATGTATTCGCTGCCGCATTTTGAGGATTTCTTCCTTGAGCCATGTCTGTGGCCGCGGCTGTCTGAGAATCCGGTCGCGCAAGGCCTCGAACCTGTTTCCGATGGTTTCGTCTCCTGCACAGAAACGGGCACGTGTCAGTGCCTGATGTTCCCATGCCCAAGCCGATTCTTTCTGGTACCGTTCGAACGAATCGAAACTGGATACCATCAGTCCGCTGGCACCGTCTGGCCGCAGGGCGATGTCGATGTCGAAAAGGATTCCGGCTGAGGTGGTGCTGGTCATCCAGGTGATGAATCGCTGGGCGAGGCGTGCATACAGCATGGGTGCATCGGGGTGATCATCGTCATACAGAAAGATCAGATCGAGATCGGATGCGTATCCCAGTTCCTTGCCTCCCAGTTTGCCATAGGCGATCACTGCGAAGCGTGGTGTTTCCCGGTGCCGTTTCGGCATGGCAAGCCATACTTCGCGCAAGGTTGCCTCAACCATGATATCGGCCAGTTTCGACAGATGGTCGGCCAGTCGTTCGACAGTCAGGCCACCGGCCAGGTCCTGCGCAAGAAAACGGAACAATTGGGCATGATGGGTTTCTCTGAGCGTATCCATCAGCAGTTCCGTATCTCCACGCTGGTTTTCCAGTTGTGAGTCGAGTTCGGATGTGAAGAATGGCCAGTCAGGTGGTGCCAGAAGTGTTCTGGCATCCAGCAGTTCGTCAAGTAGAATCGGATGTCTTGTCAGGTAGCGGGCAGCCCATTCGCTGGCATCAAGCATGTGCAACAATCTTTGCGCGGCGGTCGGATATTCAGTCAGCAAGGAAAGGTAAGCTGTGCGGCGGGCGATGGATTCGAAGAAATCCAGCAATCTTCCCAGTGTGACAAGGGGTTCATGGGCGTTGCGAAGTTCGGGAAGCAGGGCATTGACGAGTGTAATCAGTTTGGTGCGGTTATTGTCGGACAGGGAAAGAATCCGGTTTGTTTTCCAGAAAGCCAGCATTCGCCGTGCTGCAGCGTTCGGATCAGGAAAGTCGAGAGTCTCGAATTTCGTTTGCATGAAATGGATCTGTTCCTCTTCCGTCTGACTGGTCAGGAGCGGCTGCGGTATAACCGGCTTGGACTGGTCCGTGGGGGAGGATTTGTCGCTGAACATGGCATCGAATTGTCCCGAAACGAATTCCCGGTGTTTCTGCCATGTTTCCAACAATTCCGCGGTGTTGTCCATTCCCATGGCATTGGCGATCAGCAGAAGATCTTCTTCATGCGATGGCAATGAATGTGTCTGTGCATCGTCCAGATACTGGATACGGTGTTCGAGGTTGCGCAGGAAAGTATATGAATCGAGCAGGGCATTGGCCGTTTTTTCGTCAAGCTGTCTTTTTTCGGCCAGAATGTGCAGTATGTTGCGGGTTGACCTGTCCTGCAGTGCGTGATCGCGCCCACCACGGATCAGCTGGAACATTTGGGCGAGAAATTCGATTTCTCGGATGCCTCCCCTTCCCAGCTTGATATTGTTGCTGCGTTCAGGATGCAGTTTTTCCTGTCGTACGACATCGGCGCGGATTTGCTGGTGAAGATTGCGGATGGCATCGATCGCGCTGAAATCGAGATAGCGGCGGTAAATGAACGGACGGGCAATACGTCCAAGCGCTTCAATATCTTCCGGGTTGCCGGTAATGGCACGAGCCTTTATCCAGGCGTAACGTTCCCATTCGCGCCCTTGGGCGATCAGGTACTGTTCAACCATTCCGATACTGGCGACGAGCGGGCCGGATGCGCCGTTGGGCCGTAACGCCATGTCAACCCGGAAAGTGAAACCGTCTTCTGCAATTTCGGAAAGCGCTCCGATGAATCGTTTGCCCAGACGGGTGAAGAATTCCTGATTGGACAGGATTCTTTGCCCGGGTCGTGTGCTGACGGTTTCACCGTTTTCCGGATAAACAAAGATCAGGTCAATATCTGAGGAAACGTTCAGTTCCCTGCCTCCCAGTTTTCCCATTCCCAGAACGATCATGTCCTGTTTTTTGCCGGAATGGTGGCCGATGGGGATTCCGTGTGTATCCGCCAGTTCATCATAGATCGAATCCAGATGAGTACGTATGGCGAATTCCGCAAGCAGTGTCATGGTTTCGACCACTTCTGACAGATCCGCCTTTCCGGACAGGTCGCGTTCGATGATGGCGCATATAAGAAGATTCCTGATCCGGCGCATGGCCCTAGGCAGTGAATAGCCGTTGTCGATTTCATGTTGCAGCAATCCCTGCAAATCAAGACGGTTCAGCGGGGAATGAATCAGGGCCTGTATTTCATGTTGGCGTTTTTCGCTGTCTGCGTTCAGCCAGTGACGATAAAAGCGGGACGCCTGTTCTGCCGGAATCAGTGACGGTTTCATATTTGTAACACCGGGTAAATATCGTTTTGTTCAGAATTGACAAACGTTATTCTGGATAATGGTTAAAAATTGGCATGACACTGTGGTATTTTACGTTTATTAATTACTTTTTCATACGTAATGCAACCGGACCGGAAGGAAAATCAGGAGACAGCTGAAAAACAGAATACGTTCTGGGCGCGTTCTGCGGATGTGCTTGCTAATTTTGCTTACCGTTATCGTTCGTTTTTCAGGGTTGCATTCGGCATTTTCTTTGTCGTCTATCTTGTGTTCGCGGCGGTTCTTCTTGGAATCCGCTATCTCGTTTTGCCTAATGTCGGCATATACAAGGCAGAAATCGAGAAACTGGCCAGCGATTCGGTAGGCAGGCCGGTTACATTTTCACGTATTGGCGCATCCTGGTATGGGGTGCAACCAAGGATAGATCTTGAAAATGTGTGTATATCCGACAATGAAGGCCATGAAGTCGTCCGGCTCGAGCATGTTTCAGCTGTCGTTTCGTGGTGGTCGCTGCCGCTGATGGACGTGCGGCTTGCCTCTTTGCAGATCGACAGACCGGATATCAGGATATTGCGCGATATACAGGGACGTTTTTATGTTGCAGGAATACAGGTTGATCCTGACAGGCGGGAAAAAGGCGGTATTGCCGACTGGATACTGAAACAGCACGAAATCATCGTCCTGAACGGAAAGTTGCAGTGGAAAGATGAATTCCGTGATGATGTGTCGGCAAATCTGGAGAAGGTGGATTTTGTCCTGAACAACCAGGGAAGACAGCATAGGTTTCGCCTGACGGCCATACCGGATTCCGGGCTGGCGGGTTCACTGGATATCCGGGGCGATCTGTCGCATCCCCGTTTTGAGGAGCGGATTTCGGATGTATCGAGATGGAAAGGCGAACTGTATGCGGATGTCAGGGATGTCGATATCGCACAATGGAAAAAATTCGTTGATATGCCTGTCGGCCTGGATAGTGGGTATGGTTCGATCCGGGTTTGGGGAACGCTGGATGCGTCGCGATTGACGGAATTGATCGCCGATGCTGACGGGCGGAACATACGACTGAAAATGGGCAGTTCATTGTCGTCGCTTGATTTGCGCAGTCTGACGGGACGTCTCTCGCTCAGGGAGATGGGCAGGCAACCGGCCGTCAGCGTGCAGGATAAACAGCCGGTTTATTCATATGCGGTCCATAAATTGTCGCTGGAAACAGAGAGCGGCAAAAAGCTGGATGATGCCAGTTTCTCTGTCATGTATGTTCCGGGAGAAACGGATGTGCCGGGCGAGATGTCCGTGGAAATCGGAAAACTGGATATCGGTGAACTGAAAGAATTCGTTGCGTATGTCCCGATCGGCGCAGATATTCGTCGGGAAATCGGCAAATATGATTTTTCCGGAATATTGTCCGGTTTTTCGCTAAACTGGAAGGCATTGCCGGAAAACAGATATTCGTATTTTGTCAAGGGCCATTTTAGTAATTTGACGTTCATTGAGAGAAGTGGAAGCCATACTGGCGATTCACATGGTTCTCCGGATGGAATGGCCTTTTCCGGAAAGTATCCGGGATTCAGGAATTTGAGCGGTTCTGTTTCGGCAAATGAATATGGCGGCAATCTTCAGTTGCAGTCTGAAGGTTCTTCATTGGTCCTTCCGTTTTATTCCGGTACAGATCCCCGGAAATTCGATGAATTGCAGGCACGGTTTCAATGGGAACGTACGCGGGACGATGTTCTGGCCGTCGAGATCGGAGACCTGTCGTTTTTGCAGAACGGCATGCGGGCAAATATTTCGGGGCGATATACCAATGACCTTAAAAACAGGGAAAACCGGTACGGTTTTGTCGATGCAACGGCGCGGATTGAAAACCTGAATATTGCGGATGTCAGGAAATATATTCCGCTTCAGGCACCCAAAGCGCTGAACGAATGGCTTTCCGGAGCGCTGAAAGGCGGGAAAGTCAGCGAAGGTACCGTTCAGATAAAAGGCAATCTCGCCGATTTTCCATATGCAGACAGAAAATCGGACGGTCTTTTTGCCGTCAGGGCCAAACTGGTTGATGGTATGCTGAATTACACTCCCAATATGAGGTCATCGAATGGCAAACATCCTCTCTGGCCAGATATTGAGAAAATTCATGGGGAGTTCAGAATGAATGGCAGCCTTCTGGCCATTCATGCAGACAAGGCATCGACAAACCATGTCGAACTGAAAAACGTGGATGTTGTTATTCCCGATGTTCTTTCAGACGAACCGTTACTGGATATCAAGGGCAATGCGGAAGGGGCATTACAGAATCAGGTCGGTTTCGTCAATGTGACGCCTGTTACGGACTGGATCGGCCATTTGACGGAAAAAACGGTCGCAACAGGAAATGCCAGTCTTGCGTTGACACTGCGGTTGCCTCTGGAAAAACCGGAAAATGCCGCAGTAAATGGAACATTGCGTTTCAGGGGAAACGATATCGTTTTGCTGGAAGACTTGCCGGTTATAACCGGTACGCAGGGACAGCTCCATTTTTCCGAAAAAGGATTCTGGCTGGAAAAAATAAAGGCCGGTTTTCTCCATGAACCTGTCAATGTATCGGGAGGGACACAGCCGGATGGCCGTTTTCTCGTTCGTGCGGACGGAATATTGAGTGCGGAGGGACTGCAGAAGACTTATGCTGTGGGAATAATGGGCAAGCTGATGCAGAACCTGTCCGGGAGTACGCCTTATACGGTCAATATCAGTGATGGTGAGATCAGCGTCGAGTCGAATCTGAAAGGCATGAAGATCGGATTGCCGGCCCCGCTGGGCAAGCAGGCGGGCAGCATCGTGCCATTGCATGTCGTGTTGAAAGACCAGCCGCAGGCAGGGAAGGTTTTGTATGATGAACTCGACATTGTATATGGCAGCAATATGGCAGCTAAATACCTGCGTCGGAAGGAGATGCAGGGAACATGGCATGTTGTCCGCGGCGGTATCGGGATCAACAGGCGTCCGGCACTCAGAGATGGCCTTGCGCTTGATCTGAGTCTTCACAGTCTGGATTTCAATGAATGGCGTGAAGAGTTGAAAAATCTCTATTCCGAAAAGGAAAGCGATATGTCTGTCTCATCGGCGGATGGTGGACTGGCACAATATGTCTATCCCCGTTATTTCTCCATTGACGCCGAGGAAGCTGTGGCGATGGATATGTGGCTGACTAATGCGCGATTGGACGGCACCTATCAGACGGGACTTTGGGATATCGACATCCGTTCGGATCAGATCAATGGAAAGCTGAAGTGGATCGAGGGGTCGGGAAATGCAACGGATGGCAAACTGGTTGCGCGTCTGAAATCCATGAATATCCTTCAGTCATCCCTGAAAAAAGTATCGGACATGACGGGAAGGGATGATATTTACAGGATTCCTGCTATGGATGTCGTGACGGATGATTTGACTCTTTTCGGAAAGCACCTGGGCAGAACGGAAATTGTCGCCAGTAATGTTTCTTTCAGAAACGGCAGGGAATGGCGGATCAACAGGTTGAAAATTACCAATCCGGATGCAGTGCTCGAATCTTCCGGAAGCTGGATTACCACCGCAGGCAACCGGCAGCAGACCAGACTGAGTTATATACTGAATATCAAGGATGCCGGGAAACTGCTCGCCCGCTTCGGGTATAAGGATCTTGTCAGACGCGGGCATGGGGAAATGAAAGGGGATATCAGCTGGGACGGTTTGCCGTTTGCTCTGGATATTCCGTTGATGTCCGGAAAACTGTCCCTCAAAGTGGAAGGCGGACAGTTTCTGAAGGCGGATCCAGGCGCGGCAAAATTGCTGAGTGTGATCAGTTTGCAATCTTTGCCGCGTCGTCTGAATCTGGATTTCCGGGATATTTTCTCGAAAGGATTCGCATTCGATGAGATAACGGCCAATGCCGAAATCGCCAACGGTATCATGCGTACGGAGAACCTGAAGATGAATGGCGTCAATGCGACCGTCATGATGAATGGTAGTGTGGATATCGCGAAAGAATCACAGGATCTGCATGTGGTGGTCATACCGGAAATCAATGCTGCGGCAGCCTCGATCGCGTATGGATTTATCAATCCGGCAATTGGAATCGGTACGTTTCTTGCTCAGATGTTTCTGAGGGAACCGTTGATGAAGCAGTTTACACATGAATACCATATTACCGGTTCCTGGGATGATCCAGCCATTGTGGAAATCAGGAACAAATCGGGAAAGTGAAAAACAGACAGCATAGGGAGAACAGACAATGACGAAAGTTACCGCCATTCAGATGGTTTCCACACCGGTAGTCGCTGAAAATATCAATACTGCACGGCGTCTGATTGACGAAGCGGCAGCAAAAGGGGCGAATCTGGTGCTTTTGCCCGAATACTGGCCCAGTATCGGTTACAGTGATGCCGAACGGTTGCAGCATGCCGAAGTGTATGGAAACGGACTGATTCAGGATTTTATGGCGGAAATGGCGCGAAAAAACAGAATCTGGCTGATCGGCGGGACTTTGTCGCTTGTGTCCAGGGAACCAGGCAAGGTTCTGAACAGTTGCCTTGTTTATGATGAAAACGGTGAGAACGTGGCTCGATACGACAAGATTCATCTGTTCGGTTTTTCCACGGCAAGGGAATCGTACGATGAATCGCTTGCCATCAGCAGCGGCGACAGTGTGGTTACTGTCGAAGCGCCTTTTGGAAAAATCGGTCTGTCGGTTTGCTATGATCTGAGATTTCCGGAACTGTATCGTGCTTTCGGGGAGTGTTCGCTGATCGTCGTCCCTGCCGCTTTTACATATACGACCGGCAAGGTGCATTGGGAAATATTGTTGAGGGCGCGAGCTATCGAGAATCAGGCATATGTGCTGGCCGCTGCGCAGGGAGGCAGGCACCAGACCGGCCGGAGGACATGGGGACATACTATGCTGATCGATCCGTGGGGAGAAATAAAATCGGTTTTGCCGGAAGGGGAAGGCATTGTCACGGGTGAGCTAGACAGCGACTGGCTTGCATCAGTCAGGGAAAAACTGCCTGCCCTGAAGCACCGCAGGCTTTGATTTCCCTTTTCCGGTGGACATGGTTCTTTTGTAATGCAAACAGTATTGGCATGTCGCAATCAGGAAAGACGGATTGCATTTATGATCATCCTGCAGGGCATTTCGGCAGCTTTTGGGACAATGCACTAAAATGATGGTCTGAACAGAATTCAAAGGATACCTATTGATGTCTTCGACAAATCTGGTAAATAACAATCTCGGATTCGCGAAATCCATTCTTCTGGAGCCGTTTGGGCTGGATGAGCATGCACTGATCCGGGCGATGGGCGTCGTTTTCAATCATCGGGTCGATTATGCCGATCTGTATTTCCAGTTCACGAAAAACGAGAGCTGGAGTCTTGAGGAAGGAATTGTCAAGACAGGCAGTTTTTCAATCGACAAGGGAGTCGGCATCAGGGCAGTTGCCGGAGACAAGACGGCCTTTTCCTATTCGGATGATATCTCGATGGCTTCACTGGAGGAAGCTGCAAGAACAACCCGGACGATTGGCAGTCATGGCAACGGCACAGTCAGGTTGGCGTCTTCCATGAAGGAGGCAGGCAGTCATGCTCTTTACACTGCGGATGATCCGCTTCAAACTATCAGTGCGGCGGAAAAAATAGCATTGCTGGAAAAAGTGGAAAAACTGGCCAAGGCTACCGATCCGCGTATTGTCCAGGTCATGGCGGGGCTGGCCGGTGAATATGATGTCGTTCTTGTCGCGCGGAGTGATGGTATGCTGGCTGCGGATATCAGGCCGCTGGTCAGGTTGTCCGTAACGGTTATTGCCGAAGAAAACGGACGTCGGGAAATGGGAACCAGCGGTGGTGGCGGCCGGTTCGGCTATACCTGTTTTGCAGATGAAATTGTCCGACAGTATGTTCATGATGCCACACGTTCGGCACTGGTCAATCTTTCCGCACGTCCAGCTCCGGCCGGTTCGATGACAGTGGTTCTCGGTTCCGGATGGCCGGGTGTTTTGCTGCATGAAGCGGTCGGTCACGGACTGGAAGGCGATTTCAACCGCAAGGGATCCAGTGCCTTTTCCGGAAGGTTGGGAGAAAAAGTGGCTGCGGACGGTATAACGGTTGTTGACGATGGTTCTATTGCCAATCGTCGCGGTTCGCTGAATATGGATGATGAAGGCAATCCGACGCAACGTACCGTATTGATCGAAAACGGCATTCTGAAAGGTTATTTGCAAGACATGATGAATGCACGCCTGATGAATATGCCGGTAACGGGCAATGCGCGGCGGGAGTCGTTCGCCCATTTGCCGATGCCGCGTATGACCAATACGTTCATGCTTGCCGGAGACAGGGATCCGGAGGAAATCATCGCATCGGTCAAGAGCGGGCTGTATGCTGCCAATTTCGCCGGCGGACAGGTAGATATTACCAATGGCAAGTTCGTTTTTTCCGCCAGTGAGGCATACATGATCGAGAACGGCAAACTGGCTTATCCGGTAAAGGGCGCGACGCTGATCGGTAACGGTCCGGATATTCTGAAACGTGTTTCCATGATCGGCAATGACATGAGGCTTGATTCGGGGGTCGGTGTGTGCGGCAAGGAAGGACAGAGCGTGCCGGTCGGTGTCGGACAGCCGACATTGCGTATCGAGGATGTTACGGTCGGCGGTACGGCATAGCGTAAAAAAGAAATTTTTGCCAGACTTGAAAAAGTGGTTTACAATAACCGAACGTTTTGAATTAAGTGCCTGTTTTGTAAAAATGCTGAATTTCGTTCACTTTTATTTTTTTTGCTTTGGCTATTCCAGCCCGTTGGCGGTGGAGAAGCGGCAAGCGCTCGAGTAAAGAGAATAAACCGAAATTCCAGAAAACCGCCAGAGTTGGCGGTTTTTTTTTTGTTTATCAGTACTGGAAAAAAGATGAAACCCACTGATGATTTAAGAATTCTCGCGATGAAAGAACTGACCCCCCCTTCTCATTTGATACGCGAGTTTCCTTGCCTGGAAAAGGCAGCCGAAACGGTTTCAACCTGCAGGGAATCAATCCATCGTGTCTTGCACGATCAAGACGACCGGCTGGTCGTGATTATCGGTCCCTGCTCCATTCATGATCCGAAAGCGGCAATGGAGTATGCACATCGCCTCGCTGAAGAACAGCAGCGGTATGCAGACGATCTGATTGTCGTGATGCGGGTCTATTTCGAAAAACCGCGTACGACGATCGGCTGGAAGGGGCTGATTAACGATCCGTTCATGGATCACAGCTACCGGATCAATGAAGGGCTGCATATCGCGCGCGAGCTTCTGAGAGATGTCAACGAGCTCGGTTTGCCGGCAGCGACAGAATATCTGGACATGATCAGCCCACAGTATGTTGCGGACATGATCAGCTGGGGCGCTATCGGTGCACGTACGACAGAGTCGCAAGTCCATCGTGAATTGTCATCCGGACTGTCATGTCCTGTCGGATTCAAGAACGGTACGGACGGCAATATCAAGATTGCCATTGATGCGATCAAGGCGGCATCACATCCGCATCATTTCCTGTCGGTCACAAAAGGGGGGCATACCGCCATCTTTGAAACCAAGGGAAATCATGATTGCCATATCATTTTGCGTGGAGGATACAAACCCAATTATGATGTGGCCAGCATCGAGGCAGCCTGTCAGGCGGCCGAAGCGGCAGGTCTTTCTCCCAAAATCATGATTGACGTATCACACGGAAACAGTTCCAAGAAGGCGGAAAATCAGGTACCGGTATGTGCCGAGGTAGGGCGGAATATCGCCAGCGGCAATGACAGGATCATTGGTGTCATGATCGAGTCGAATCTGGTTGCAGGCCGTCAGGATCATGTGCCGGGCAAACCGCTTGTATATGGTCAATCTGTCACGGATGCATGTATCGGCTGGGATGAAAGCAGCAAACTTCTTCAGGATTTGTCCGATTGTGTAAAAAGACGCCGTGATGTATTGAAAAAATGAAAACGAAAAGATGCCGCCTCTTGCAGGCGGCTTTTTTCAGTTACGGAAGTTGTTGAATTCAAGCGGGATATCGGAAACTTCCTTGCGGAGCATGGCCATGGTTGCCTGCAGATCATCTTTTTTTGCACCGGTCACGCGGACAGCATCGCCCTGAATGCTGGCCTGGACTTTCAGCTTGTTATCCTTGACGAGTTTGACGATCTTTTTGGCATTGTCGCTTTGGATACCGTTTTTGACCGTGACGATCTGTTTGACCTTGTCACCGCCGATTTTCTCGATTTTTCCCTCGTCAAGAAAACGGACATCGACTTTCCGTTTTGCCATTTTGTTTGTCAGGACATCTCTGACCTGCCCCAGCTGGAATTCGGAGTCGGCAAAAACGGTTAGTTCATGTGCCTTCTGTTCGACCCGGGCATCGCTGCCGCGGAAATCGAAACGGGTGCCGATTTCCTTGTTCGTCTGATCGACGGCATTGCGGACTTCGACCATATTGGCTTCGGATACTACGTCAAAAGAGGGCATATCTCACCTTTCTTTCAAATTCCTCGACAGAGGACATCAATAATCATTAAGATTGCAGTCTGAATTGTAGCGAACAAAAATCCTGTATGCCACCCGGCATTGATATTCTTGCTTGCAACCATGAGTTTTCCCGATTTCATCAAACGCGATGTTTCCTTGAGGCCTTTCAATACCTTCGGAGTGGAGGCGAGTGCCTTGGCTTACATGGATGTGAGTACCGTAGATGATCTGGTACAGGTCTATGGTTCTCCCTGTCTGATGGCGTTGCCCAAGCTGGTTGTCGGCGGTGGCAGCAATATCCTGTTGACAGGTCGTTTCGAAGGGCTGGTCATGCACATGGGTATAAAGGGGATTCATCTGGAAAAAGAGGATGACAGATATACCTATGTAAGGGCTGCCGCGGGAGAAAAATGGCATGATCTGGTTTGCTGGACGCTGGAAAAAGGATTGGGGGGACTCGAGAATCTTTCGTGGATTCCCGGAACGGTGGGGGCTGCGCCTGTCCAGAATATCGGTGCTTATGGTGCCGAAGTGCAGGATTGTTTTTTTTCTCTCAGGGCATTCGATTTTGAAAATGGGGAAATCGTTGAACTGGACAAATCCGGTTGCCGGTTCGCCTATCGTAACAGTATTTTCAAAAATGCCATGAAAGGCCGGCTGGTCATTGTGGATGTCACGTTTGCCTTGCCGAAAAACTGGCGTCCCAACATGACATATGCCGATGTCGGAAAAGAACTGGAACAATCGGGAATTGTCCATCCGTCTCCTGCCGAAATTGGCAGGGTCATCGTGAAAATCCGCCAGAGGAAACTGCCGGATCCGGAAATCCTGGGCAATGCAGGCAGTTTTTTCAAAAATCCGACCGTTTCGGCAGAGAGATTGTCTGCACTGAAAATACAGTATCCGGATATCCCGGCATATGGCCAGTCCGATGGCCGTTACCGTATTGCCGCAGGCTGGCTGATTGACCGGTGTGGCTGGAGAGGGCGGCGGATCGGTGATACAGGCGTTTGCGAAAAACAGGCGCTTGTTCTGGTCAATTACGGTAATGCCAGCGGAAAGGATATCATTGCGCTGGCCAAAGCGATAGAAAAGGATGTTTTCAACCGTTTTTCGATCCAGCTCGAGCTGGAACCGGTTGTTGTCTGACCGACACAATTTAGGGTCGGTGCTTTCTGACGAAACCGGCAAGCCCGCCGCGGATCAGGGTCGCGTTGTCTACAATACCCTTTTCAGTGATCAGGGCTGTCACCAGTTCGGCTGGCGTGATATCGAAAGCGGGATTTCTGATGGCGACGCCCTCGGGAGCCCAGCGACAGTCACGAAAACCTTTCACTTCTTCGGCAGGCCGTTCCTCGATGGGGATGCTGTTTCCGGCAGGAAGGGACAGATCGATCGTGGAAAGCGGACATGCGACATAAAACGGAATATCGTGGCGTTTTGCCAGAACGGCAACCATATATGTCCCGATTTTGTTGGCGATGTCACCGTTGGCGGCGACACGGTCTGTGCCGACCATAACCGCGTCGATTTCCCCGCGGCTCATCAGATGACCGGACATGCTGTCGGTTATCAGTGTCACGGGTATGTTTTCCTGAACCATTTCCCAGGCTGTTAGACGGGCTCCCTGCAAAAACGGACGGGTTTCATCGGCAAAAACGGAAATGCGTTTTCCGGCTTCGACTGCCGAGCGGAAAACGCCGAGTGCCGTGCCGTGGCCTGCTGTGGCCAAGGCACCGGCATTGCAATGGGTCAATATCCTGTCGCCATCGTTGAGAAGCGCGGCACCGTACCGGCCCATCGTCCGGTTGATCCTGATGTCTTCTGCCAGTATGTCATGCGCTTCCTGAAGCAGGATAGCTGCCAGATCGGCCAGTGGTTTGTTGCTGTTTTCCGACCAGAGTTTTTTCATCCTGTCGAGTGCCCAAAAAAGATTGACTGCGGTCGGTCTGCTGGCAGCCAGAGCGGTAAAACCGTCATTCATCTTTTCGGCAAACCGGGATGGCGTTTCTTCGGAAAGTCTGGCCGCTTCCAGTGCGATTCCATAGGCGGCGGCGACACCGATGGCCGGTGCACCTCTGACAATCATGGTCCGGATGGCATCGGCAACGCTTCTGGCGGAATCACATGCGACATATTCCTTTTGTGTCGGCAACAGCCTCTGGTCAATCATTTCGATTTGCCTGCCGTTCCAGCGCAGGGTTTCGACCTGTTCCGCTTTGTTCACGGTTTTATTCTCCATCGAAAGCGCAAAGTGCGAAAGTCGGACATCCGATTTTCAGGAGACGTTCGTTACCGCCCAGTTCCGGCAGATCGACAAGGAACGCGCATTCGACAATCTCGCCGCCACATTTACGGATCAACCTGACGGCTGCCTCGGCGGTTCCGCCTGTCGCTATCAGGTCGTCGACCAGAAGAATGCGGTCGCCGGGAGAAATGGCATCGGTATGGACTTCGATGGTATTGGTTCCGTATTCCATGTCGTAGTCTTCACCGATTGTCTCGGCCGGCAGTTTTCCTTTTTTCCGGATCAATACTAGACCGGCATTCATCAGATAGGCAAGCGGTGCCCCCAGAAGAAAACCGCGGGATTCGATGACGGCAATCCGGTCGATCCGGACGTTTTTATAATGTTCCACCAGCTGGTCAATTGCCGCCTTGAGGCCGGTCGGGTTGTGAAGCAGGGTGGTAATATCACGGAATTTGACTCCTTTTTGCGGATAATCGGCAATGGTACGAATGTAAGCGGCAAGAGACATAAACGATTCTGAAAAAAGTTGATTTATTTGCTGAAATAATCCTTGAATTTCCCGTGAACTTCATGCATCTGTTCTTCGGACAGCAACATGGGATGGCCTGTCTGGAGAATTCGCCAGTACTGTTCGCATAGCGATTCGACCTCAATGGCGATCGACAGTGCGTGATCCAGACTGTTTCCGACGGCGACCATTCCGTGATGGGCCATCAGACAGGCGTAACCTTTTCCAAGAGTGCCAAGTACGGCATCGGACAGTTCCTGGCTTCCGAACAGGGCATAGGGTGCACAGGGAATGGTATTGCCGCCTGTTACGGCAATCATGTAATGAAAAGGCGGTACATCGAGTTGCATGCATGCCAGGGTCGTCGCAAATGTCGAGTGCATGTGTATGACGGCATTCACTTCGGGACGTGCCAGATAAATGTCGCGATGAATACGCCATTCACTGCTGGGTCTCGTGCCTTTTTCGCATTCTCCTGCCATGTCCATCCGGCAAATGAGATCCGGTGTCATTTTTGACGGAGCAATTCCGCTGGGTGTGATGAGAAATCCGCTTTTGTGACGGATGCTGATATTTCCGGTGGTGCCACTGTTCATACTGTTGCGAACAAGCAGCCGGCTGGCTTCGACAATCTGGGTTGCCATTCCAGTATCAGTCATTGCGGGAACCGTTTCGGAAAAGGCCATCATGGATCCTTTTTTTCGAAAATGCGTCCGGCAACGGCATCGAGTTGGCGTATCTTGTCCGGATCACGATTTGTCGGCGCGGTGATTATCGCGTTTTCAAGTGCGAACCGGCAAGGACAGGACTGACCGGATGAATCGTTGTGGATATGGGGAATGGCTTCTTTTACTAGTTTCTGTGCTTTCAGGGCGTTGTCGGCCAGTGTCCGGATGATTTGCTGGACGGTGACTTGGTCGTGCTCCGGATGCCAGCAATCATAATCGGTTACCATGGCAATGCTGGCGTAGCACATTTCAGCTTCACGGGCAAGCTTCGCTTCCGGAATATTGGTCATGCCAATGACATCGCAGTTCCAGCTGCGGTACAGTTCGGATTCGGCCAGTGTCGAAAATTGCGGACCTTCCATCGCCAGATAGGTTCCGCCCAATACGGTTTCGATTCCGATGTGGGCGGCGGCCCGATGAATGAGACGGGACAGGCGGTCGCAGGTTGGATGTGCCATGGAAACATGGGCGACGCATCCTTTGCCGAAAAAGGAACGTTCGCGGGAAACCGTCCGGTCGATATACTGGTCAACAATGACGAAAGTTCCCGGGCCCAGATTCTCTTTCAGGGAACCGACCGCACTGACGGACAGAATATCGGTCACGCCCGCTCTTTTCAGTATATCGATGTTGGCGCGGTAATTGATCTCTCCGGGAGACAGATTGTGGTCACGGCCATGGCGTGGCAGAAAAACCAGTGGTTCTCCGTTCAGTTTTCCGTAGAGAAGTGCATAGGAAGGAGTGCCAAAAGGTGACGGGATCGTTTTCCAGTGCATGTCCGTCAGGCCTTCGATATTGTAAATGCCACTTCCGCCGATAATGCCAATCATGTCCGTTCCGGTTTGTTGAATCCAGCCGACATTATTGATTAGAAGCTGGCGGTTATGCAACAGTCGGGATGAGAATAGGAAGCTAGCCGATGCACATGCGATCGGCAAAAAGCGGTTTTGCCCGAAGGACAAAACCGCCTGAAAGTTTATGATAATGCAGTTTTTTACTTTTTCTGGCGCGCATTTGCCGCAATGCGGAGACGCAGTGCATTCAGCTTGATGAAACCGCCGGCATCCTTCTGGTCGTATGCGCCGGCATCGTCTTCAAAGGTTGCGATGGTCGTGTCAAACAGCGAGTCGGTTTTTGAGTCGCGACCGACTACAATCACATTCCCCTTGTACAGTTTCAGGCGGACCGTGCCATTGACGTGCTCCTGCGTATGGTCAATCAGTTGCTGGAGCGCGATGCGTTCCGGCGACCACCAGTAACCGTTGTAGATCATGGATGCATAACGTGGCATCAGATCGTCTTTAAGGTGGGCGACTTCGCGATCCAGTGTCAGCGATTCGATGGCGCGGTGCGCTTTCAGCATGATCGTTCCACCCGGCGTTTCATAGCAGCCACGGGACTTCATGCCAACATAGCGGTTTTCGACCAGATCAAGCCGTCCGATACCGTGTTTGCTGCCCAGTCTGTTCAGTTCGGTCAGAACGGTCGCCGGTGTCATGCGTTTGCCATTCAGCGCGACGATATCTCCCTTTTCGAATTCGATGTTGAGGTATTCGGCCTGATCTGGCGCTTCTTCAGGGCTGACGGTCCAGCGCCACATGGATGCTTCCGGTTCCGCATTCGGATCCTCGAGATGGCGGCCTTCATAACTGATGTGAAGCAGATTGGCGTCCATGGAGTAGGGGGCGCCTCCCTGTTTGTGTTTCCTTTCGATTTCGATACCGGCATCTTCGGCATATTTGAGCAGTTTCTCTCTTGAGTGCAGTTCCCATTCACGCCATGGTGCGATGATTCTGATATTCGGCATGAGCGCATAGGCACCCAGTTCGAAACGGACCTGATCATTTCCTTTTCCGGTTGCACCGTGAGCGATGGCGTCAGCACCTGTCTGGCGGGCGATTTCGATCAGCCGTTTGGCGATCAGCGGGCGTGCGATACTCGTTCCAAGCAGATATTCACCTTCATAAATGGTATTGGCACGGAACATGGGGAATACGAAGTCGCGGACGAATTCTTCGCGCAGATCGTCAATAAAGATATTTTCCGGTTTGATGCCGAATTTCAATGCTTTCTGACGTGCCGGTTCAAGTTCTTCGCCCTGACCGAGATCGGCGGTGAAAGTGACGACTTCACATTGATAGGTATCTTGCAGCCATTTCAGGATGACCGAGGTATCCAGACCGCCGGAGTAGGCGAGAACAACTTTTTTTACGTCGCTCATAGAGTGTCTTTCGTTTGTTTCAGTTGGAAAGAAGTGGTTGGATGAAACGTTTTTCCGGAACGTTTCTTTAACAGGCACATTTTATGCCGTTTCTTGCGAAATAAAAACCTGCCCTTCGTATCGGGACGAGCGCTTCCCAGCCCGTATGAGACGGTAGGGAAGGCAAAATCCGGGGTCAAACGGTTCCCTTGACGAGATATTCGAGCAGGGCTTTCTGGACATGCAGCCGGTTTTCCGCTTCATCCCAGACAACGGATTGCGGGCCATCGATCACTTCTGCCGTCACCTCTTCGCCACGGTGGGCGGGGAGACAGTGCATGAACAATGCATCCGGTGCCGCACGGCGCATCTTGTCGGTATCCACGTTCCAGTTGGCGAAAGCCTTTTTGCGGACGGCGTTTTCTTCTTCAAAACCCATGCTGGTCCATACGTCCGTTGTGACCAGATGCGCTCCTTCACAGGCGTCTGCCGGATTGTCGAAACGGGTGAAGTGGCTGTGATCGGAAGAGACGAGACGGTAGCCGATATCGTATCCTTTCGGTGTCGATACGTTGACGTGGAATCCGAATACTTCGGCCGCCTGCAACCAGGAATACAGCATGTTGTTGGCGTCTCCGATCCAAGTAACGGTTTTGCCCTTGATGGAACCACGATGCTCGATGAAAGTGAAAACATCCGCGAATACCTGGCATGGATGGTGTTCGTTGGTCAGGCCGTTGATGACGGGAACACGTGAATATGCCGCGAACCGTTCGATGATGTCGTGCCCGAATGTGCGGACCATGATGATGTCCGACATGCGCGATATGACCTGTGCCGCGTCTTCGATCGGTTCGCCACGGCCGAGCTGGCTGTCACGGGTGTTGAGATAGATGGCCGTTCCGCCGAGCTGGTGCATGCCTGCCTCGAAGGAAAGACGGGTCCTTGTCGAGCTTTTTTCGAAAACCATGACAAGCGTCCGGTCTTGCAGGGGATGGTACGGTTCGTAGTTTTTGAATTTCTGTTTGATGATGCGAGCACGTTCGATCAGATATTCGTACTCGGACAATGTCAGGTCGGAAAATTGGAGATAATGTTTGATTGTCATAGACTACCGGGACGGATAAATTTACGCCGCTGAAACAGTTTAATGTTTGATTATAGTGGATTTTCGGAAATTTTAAAAAAACGGACCGGTCCGGTACTTTCATGAGACCCGTGACGGAGGCGTGTTTCAGTATGTTTTCTGTTCCGATTCATGCACCAGCTGTCGGTAAAGCTGATGCCGCATTCTGGCGATGTGACCGGTTTCGACCGCTTCCAGAATGGCGCAGCCCGGTTCGGTCAGATGATGGCAGTTGTAAAAACGGCAATGTCCCAGGAAAGGACGGAATTCCCGGAAAGCGCGTTCAAGCATGCCTTCGGTCAGATGATACAAACCGAATTCCTGAAAACCCGGTGAATCGACGACAGCGGTATTTTCATCGATCCGATACATCCGCGTATAGGTCGTCGTATGTTTGCCCGAATTCAGGACGGTTGAAATTTCCTGTGTGGCGATATTCGCATCCGGTACGAGCAGATTGATCAGTGACGATTTTCCCATGCCGGACTGGCCGATAAGGAGAGATGTCTGGTTCCGGACGGCGGGCATCAGTATGGCGAGGGTTTCATCAGGCAATACGGTTGCAGAGACTTCGTGAACCGGATAGCCCAGAGAGGCATAAAATCCGGTGCGTTCTCTCGTTCCTTGAAGCCGGCCGGTCATATCGATCTTGTTGAGAATGAGATGTGCCTCGATTTCTGCTGCTTCTGCCGCAACCAGCGCGCGGGACACAAGATCGTCCGAGAAATCCGGTTCGGTGGCGACAACAACAAACAGCTGGTCGATATTGGCTGCGAGCAGTTTCGATTTGTATTGATTGGAACGGTATAAAAGGGAGCGGCGCTCGTTAATGGATTCAATAACGGCCTGGCCTTTTGCAGTGGGAATGGCGTTGATGCTGTCCCCTACGGCCACATCGCTTTTTTTGCCGCGCGTGACGCAATGAAGCGATTTTCCGTCGCTGGTTACCGCCAGATAATGTCGCCCATGTGCAGCAATGACACATGCTGTCAGCGGTTCTTTTTTCATGAATGCCTCAGCAGACGGTTGATGCGGATACTGGCAGGTGGATGGGAATCGTAAAATGCCGAATGGAGCGGGTCCGGTGTGAGGGTGGATGCATTGTCTTCGTACATTTTTGCAAGGGCGCTGACCAGATTGCGGGCATCGGTATAGTGCGCCGAGAAGGCATCCGCCTCGAATTCATGTTTTCTAGAACTCATCAATATAATAGGCGAGAGGAAAAAGGTGAATATGGGCAGAGTCAAAACGAAAAGGATCATGGCGACAGCATTCGAGGCCAGATCCGGATCAATACCCAGTCCGGCATAGAACCAGGGTTCGTTTTTGAGAAATCCGAACAACGCCAGAAACGCCAGGGAGATGAAGCTGGTGAAAACAATCCGTTTCATGATGTGTTTCAGGCGGAAATGCCCCAGTTCATGGGCCAGAACCGCTTCGATTTCTTCCGGAGCGAGGCGTTCTATAAGTGTATCGAAAAAGACGACCCGTTTAGCCGAGCCGAATCCGGTAAAGTATGCATTTCCATGCGCACTTCGCTTGGAACCGTCCATGATGTACAGGCCTTTTGACTGGAATCCGACACGTTGCATGAGTCGCTCGATCCTGTTGCGTAGCTTTTCATCGGTCAGGGGTGAGAATTTGTTGAACAGGGGAGCAATGAATGTCGGATAAATGAAAAGCATCAGGCACTGGAACGCGTTCCAAAGAACCCAGGCGTAAAACCACCACCATGTTCCGGTCCTGTCCATAATGATCAGCAGAATCCACAGGAGAGGCAATCCGATGACGGCGCTTAACAGGGTGTTTTTTATCATGTCGCCGAAATAGAGCGACAGGGTCATTTTGTTGAAACCGAAGTTTTCTTCAATGACAAATTGCCGGTAGTAGTCGAATGGTAGATCAAGTACACTGACAATTATGCAGACGGCAAGGATCAGGGCGATCTGGCCAATCATGCTGTTTGTGATATGCGCAGTCGTGAATTCGGCAAGATATTGCAGTCCTCCGAAAAGAGTGAAGCCAAGCAAAACGACGGTATCCACTGTCAGGGAGATGAGGCTGAAACGGGTTCTGGCGATTGTATAGGCTGCTGCTTTCTGGTGTGCCGCAAGTGTGATGCGGCCGGTGAATTGTTCGGGTACGTTGTTGCGGTATTTTTTTACCGTATGCAGTTGCCTGATGGCCAGCCAGAAACGGGTAATGCACGTTAAAAGCAGGAAAAACAGGAATAGTTGCGTAAACGCGGGTGCTGACATTTTATCCTTGTGAGAAAATGACTGATTATGTCGATAAGGAAAGAATTATGTCACAAGCTCAGGAAACGCGACCAGAACGATCTCAAAATAGTGGCGTGAAAAAACGGCCGAATGAACTGAATCTGATTTGGGTCGATCTTGAAATGACGGGACTTGATCCCGAAACTGACCGGATCATCGAGGTCGCTGTGGTCGTGACGGATCCCGGTCTGAATATTCTAGCGGAAGGGCCTGTTTATGCCATTCACCAGTCCGATGAAATCCTAGATAAAATGGATGCGTGGAACAAGGGAACGCATGGAAGGTCCGGGCTGATCGATCGTGTCAGGGTGTCCAATATTACCGAGGCCATGGCAGAGGATGCGCTGATCGAGTTTCTCGAACCTTATGTTCTGAAAGGAAAATCTCCCATGTGCGGCAATACGATCTGCCAAGATCGCCGGTTTATGGCGAAGACCATGCCGAAACTGGAGGCGTATTTTCATTACCGCAATCTGGACGTGTCCACCCTGAAAGAGCTGGCAAGGCGCTGGAAACCCGGACTGGCGGACGGTTTCAGAAAGATGCAGAAGCATACCGCGTTGGCCGATATCATCGAATCCATTGAGGAATTGCGTTATTACCGCGAACATTTCATCAGAATCTGAATAATATTCATGAAGTGTCTGTCCGGAGAAAATATGGGAAGTGTCGTTGAAGAAGGCGAACTGCGGGAGTTGATCGGCCATTAGGAAAGAATACGCGAGGATGAACGGAAACGGATCGCCCGCGAGATTCACGATGAACTGGGACAGCACCTGCTGGCGCTGTGCATAGAGATATCTCTTCTGAAACAGGATGTATTTGACTTTCAGGAGAAACGTTCGCAGCGGATTGATGAAATACTTGAGCATGTCGATGCTACGGTCAAGAGTGTCAGAACGCTGATCAATGATTTGCGGCCTGCCGTGATGGATCTGGGACTGATTCCCTCTCTGGGATGGCAGGCACGGGGTTTTTTCAGGACGAACGGGATCGCATGTGTTTTCCGGACTGACAGGGAAAATCTCGAATTGGACGACAAGCGTGCAACCGTGTTGTTTCGTGTTCTTCAGGAAGCCCTTACGGATGTGGTCAGGCATGCCAGGGCGGACAAGGTGGAAATTGTGCTGAGGCAAGATGGGCCAAATCTGGTTCTGAGTGTGTCAGACAATGGAACGGGCATGCCGAAAGTACGCAACCGCAAGATCAAATCATATGGACTGGCAGGCATTCGTGAACGTATCGGAATGCTGAATGGCGAATTCCAGATTGTAATCGGTGATTCCGGTACGACGCTGATTTTCGAGATACCGCTCAGCGGATGACGGGTTGTCCTAGCGGATTTTGCAGGCTGGCGGTGTTTTCGATAAGCGGAACCAGCAATTCCAGTGTGCGTTCTGTTGCGCCATGCTGTCTGTTGGCAAACTGCTGTGCGTTACGACTCATCGTATGGCGCAGGGTCGCATCGGAAAACAGTTCGTTTGAACGCTGCATCAGTTCTGTAGCCGAAGCGATCCGGATAGCGGCATTTGCAGCAATGGCATCTTTTGTTATCGCCTCGAAATTGAACGTGTATGGACCTGCCAGAACAGGCTTGCCGACTGCACAAGCTTCAATCAGGTTCTGTCCGCCGAGTTTTTCGAGACTGCCTCCGATGAAGGCGATATCACAGGCTGTGTAATACATGAACATTTCTCCCATCGAATCGCCGAGAAGGATGCGGGTGTCGCGGGACAGGGAATATGTGGTGAAATCATGCAGTGTCGAGCGTCTGACGGCGGGGATGTGATGGTTTCTGATCATTTCTTCCACCTTGTCGAAACGTTGGGGATGTCTTGGAACCAGCAGCAGCAGCGCCTCCCTGTCCAGTTGTTCCAGTGCGTTGAGAATTTGCGCTTCTTCGCCATTCCGTGTACTGGCGCACATCAGTACGGGGCGGTCGCCGATGAGTTTCCGCAGTTCCATGCCTTTTTCGATGACGGTCACAGAAGGTTGAATATCGAATTTGACACTGCCGGTTACAGCGATATTGCTGGCACCGAATTGCCCGAGTCTGTCAGCATCGGTTTTTGTCTGGGCCGCGACAATTGAAAAACCACGTGCGGCATCGCTCATGATGGACCGGATTTTTCTGCCTTTTCTTAATGAACGTTCCGACAGGCGTGCATTGACGAGGGCGAGCCGGACTTGATGGTTGACGCATTGCCTGATGAGGTTCGGCCAGATTTCGGTTTCGAGCAGAATGCAAAGACAAGGGCGATAGTGACGGATGAAACGCTGCATCATCGTATTGGTATCGTATGGCAGATAGGCCTGTATGAGCCTGCCGGATTTTTTTTCGTTTCCGAACAGGTTATGTCCGGTTGCCCGTCCGGTCGGCGTCATATGAGTTAAAAGGATTTCGCAATCGGGAAAACGGATCATGAGTGCCCTGATCAGTGGTTCTGCCGCACGGGTTTCACCCACAGAAACGGCATGTACCCATATTCTCCGCTGCGCCGGATGAATGGCAGGGAAAAAACCGAGACGTTCGGAAATATGTTGTCTGTAGCCGGGTTCCTTGCGTCCCCTCCAGTAAAGACGAAGTAATACGAAAGGCAGAACAAGCCACCATATTGCGGAATACAGAATTCTCATGGAATCAGTTTGTAATTGGACAGGTAATATTATCCTTGAAACAGGATGTCTATGGTATTTCAAGGCAGTCTGAAAGAGCGAATTCAATCGGTTGCACTTGAATATTTTTTACAAAGTACAATATCAATATTGTTTCTGGCAGTTCAATGGTATTCGGTTTTTCACTTTGACTAAGCGGATACGACCGGCAGGAACCGGTCGTCAGGCAGGTTAAAAGGTCGCTATGGAACTTCGTATTGCAACTTACAATATTCACAAAGGGGCATCCATTGATCGTCGGCCCGTTATCCAGGAACTGAAAAGATCTATCCGGTCTTTGAGTGCAGATGTGGTTTTCTTGCAGGAAGTGCAGGGGCGTCACGATCTGATGACTGACCGCCACGCCCTGTTATGGCAGGATCGGGGGCAACATGCCTATCTTGCAGGCAATTCGCTCTACTGCGCCTATGGCAAGAATGCCGTTTACGATTACGGACATCATGGCAATGCGCTTTTAAGCGCCTATCCCATTATTTCACAACACAATACGGATGTGTCGGATCACGCTCTGGAGTCAAGAGGCATTCTTCATTGTGTTTTGCAGACTCCGGAAACGAAAGTGTATTGTTATGTCATTCATCTTGGTTTGTTCAATAGCAGCAGGATCAGACAGACACACGCACTGATTGATACCGTCCGGCATTCGGCTCCTGATGATGCACCGGTCATTATTGCCGGAGATTTTAACGACTGGAACAACAATCTTTCCGATCTTCTCAGGAAGACGCTTCATGTCAAGGAAGTGTTCGACGAATTGTCCGTGCAACAGGAAAAAAAGTCCTTTTTCCCAAGACTGACTGGCAAGGTTCCCAAACCGTTGCCGGCAAGAACGTTTCCGGCGCTGTTTCCTTTTTTCCGTCTTGACAGGATTTATGTCAGAGGTTTCAGGGTCAATTCAGCCCATGTCATGCAGGGCGCGCCCTGGACTGCACTGTCGGATCATGCGCCGCTTATCGCGTCTCTACGGATAGAATAGGGATGGGTGTCGTCCGTTACACTTCTGACAGCCGTCTGAAATTATTGCGGAACGGAGAGGATTTTTTCCCTGAGCTGATCGGTGCAATTGACGGTGCGGTTTCCGAAATATATCTCGAAACATATATTTTTTTTCCGGATGAAGTCGGCAGAAGGGTCGTTGATGCGCTGAAACGGGCAGTAGCGCGAAATGTTGATGTGCATGTCGTTATTGATTGGCTTGGGACAGGGCCTAGAGTGTGTGGTTTGTTGACCGGAGAGTTTGACCGATCCGGGATTCAGTACCACATTTTCAATAAATGGTTCAAACGGGGGTTCGTTCGTTTGCACCGGAAATTGTGTGTCGTCGATCAGGGAGTCGCTTTCGTGGGGGGCATCAATATACTGAGCGATTTGAGATACGACTATAACAGGAAACAGATGCTGGCTTCTCCGAGACAGGATTTTGCCGTTCGTGTGGAAGGCAATCTTGCTGGCCTGATTTATCAGGAAGCGATTCGTCTTTGGGAACAGACCGGAAAACTGTCTCTCAGGGAACGGTTCGGCCGATATCGCACATTGTATTTCAAAGAGAGAATCAAACATGCCAGAACGATTCTGGCGGGGTTTATTGTCCGTGACAATTTCAGAAACAGGCGAACCATTCAGAAAGCCTATCTGAAAGTGATGGGGAGCGCACGTCAACAGATCCTTCTGGCCACACCTTATTTTGCGCCCGGCAGACGCTTCAGAAACGCTCTCGCTTCTGCGGCCTGTCGCGGGGTTGAAGTGGTATTGCTGATCGGTAGCGGTGAATTCTGGGTGCAGGATTCGGTGGCACAGTCGTTTTATCCGAAATTGCTGAAAGACGGTATCCGGATTTATGAATACCGCAAAACGCAGTTTCACGGAAAAGTCGCTGTTGTCGACAGTAAATGGGCAACGGTCGGATCAAGTAACTGTGACGGCCTGAGCCTGTTCCTGAATCATGAAGCCAATATCGTCGTAAAGGACGGGATGTTTGCGAGAGAGCTGAAACAGCAGATTGAACATGCTGTTTCAGAGGCCGTGCCGATACATCAGGACAGTTTCATGAATCGTCCATGGCTCTGGCGGTTATGGTGTGATACGGCTTTTCTGATTTATCGTCTGGTAATGAGAATAATTACTTGGGGCGACTACAATTGAAAGTGCTCTTGACGCTATCATGTTTTCGCAGTTGCCTGTAAAATCCGGTCTGGAGAAGCAAGCCAGACAGCCGCCGGTTTCCGGTTTCGGCCGGAAACGGGAGGAAGGTCCGGACACCACAGGACAGGGTGACGGCTAACGGCCGTCCGTCGAAAACCGACAGGTATAAGACGAGGAACAGGGCCACAGAGACGAGCGTATTAGGTTACGGTGAAACGCGGCAACCTCCACCTGGTGCAATTCCAAATAGGCACGCATTGATGTGGTCCGCGGAGCGTGCGGGTAGGAAGCTTGAGTGCCGGAGCAATCCGGCGCCTAGATGAATGGCTGTCATAGTACATCTGTACCGTAACAGAATCCGGCCTATCGGCTTGCTTTTCCGGTTTCCTTCCGGCTGGCGGTAGTATTCGCCGTCGCGACATCCTTTTCCCATCTGTCTCCGTTTTCTCACGCCAGTTGTGTATTGCAAGACGCAAATGCAAAGTATTTGATTTCGCGCAAATACATGTATTTGTATAAAGCTGCGCTTTCAATGTGTCGTCTAATGGATTGATTTATTTGACAATTTATTTTTTTGGCAATGATGATGTTGCACTTCTAAGTCTTTGACTTCATTAAGAAATTCCTGATTTATTAACAAAAATCTCTTGACCGTACATAGAGCATCTAATAAAGTGGGTAAAAGTGTGAAATTGTGTTTATTTGTGGGGGGTAATCCTTCTGTAAATAGCGACGGCAATCAAAAAAGGGTGTTTGCGTGTTTCAGGGAGTTTCGTCAATCAGTCTGGATGCAAAAGGCAGGATGCTTATTCCGGCTAGGCATCGTGACGCCCTGTCGCTTCAGTGCGATGGACGGATGACTCTGACACGGCATCCTCATGGTTGTCTCCTGTTTTTCCCAAGACCCGTATGGGAAAGCCATCGCGAGAAAATCGCGGCTTGGCCCATGTCGGCACGTGCTTGGCAACGCATTTTCCTGGGCAGTGCATCGGATGTTGAAATGGATTCCGCCGGCAGAATACTGATTGCGCCCGAACTTAGAAAGGCGGCCGGATTGTCAAGGGATGTCATGTTGTTGGGAATGGGAAGCCATTTCGAGATATGGGATGCGGCGAAATTGATGGAAAACGAGGCAGAAGCGATTGCGTCAGGTATGCCGGAAGCGTTGCAGGATTTTTCGTTTTGAAGTGCCGTGGTGAACTGAAATGCCGGAATTGACTCATGATTCGGTCTTGCTTGATGAAGCTGTGGATGCCCTGGATATACAGGGAAAACGTGCTGACGGGATATATCTGGACGGTACGTTCGGCCGTGGGGGGCACAGCCGGCTGATTCTTGAAAAGCTGGGAAAAAAGGGACGTCTGATCGCATTCGACAAGGATCCTGAAGCGGTTCGGGTTGCGAATGGGATTGCCGACAGGCGGTTCGAGATCGTCTACGGCAGTTTTGCAGGCCTTGAAAACGCACTTGCGGAAAGAGGGATAAAAGAAATTGACGGCATATTGCTCGACTTGGGTATTTCGTCACCTCAGGTGGAGGATGCGGGACGCGGATTCAGTTTCAGGCTGGATGGTCCGCTGGATATGCGCATGGATCCTTCTGGAGGAATATCGGCGAAAGAATGGCTGGCTGTCGAAGACGAAAAGAAAATTGCGGAGGTGATTCATCAATATGGGGAAGAACGGTTTGCTTTTCAGATTGCAAAGGCGATTGTTGCTGGCAGGACCATACAGCCCATTGACAGCACGAAACAGCTTGCCGAAATTGTGGCAGGGGCAGTCAAGACTTTTGAAAAGGGCAAAAATCCGGCCACCCGCACATTTCAGGCTATACGGATTTACATCAACCGAGAGCTTGAAGAGCTGGAAATAGGGCTTGACAAAGCTTGGCATCATCTGGGTGTAAACGGGAGGATGTCCGTGATCAGTTTTCATTCTCTGGAAGACCGTATTGTCAAACGGTTTTTTGCAGGAAAAGCGACTGTGAAAATGCCTGACCGGCGTTTGCCTGTCCGTGCACGCGAACTGCCGCAGCCTGAAATGAAACTGTTGGGAAAAATGAAACCTTCTGCTGAAGAAGTAAGCCGTAATGCAAGAGCACGCTCGGCTATTTTGCGTGTCGCTACCCGGATTTGCAGGCATCAGGGAGTGTGTGATGCGGATTAGATTGCCCTTTGTTCTGGCGTCGTTGCTTGCGATATCGGCATTTTTGCTGGTCAATTCTCAGTATCGGGCGAGAAAACTTTTCATCGAACTTGAATTCGCACAGACACAGACACGACAGCTGGAAATCGAATGGTCTCAGTTGCAACTGAAACAGTCGACGCTCAGCAAACATGCACGAATCGAGGAAAAAGCCGTTAAAGAATTGAACATGATGCGGGTGACTCCGGCCAATACTCAGTTTCTGAAAATGACATCGCCATGATACGCAATATGAAATTTCTGAAAAATCCGCGTGTTGCCGCAGCACAAGGGGTGTCTTTTTCAGCGACTCCCGAGCTCAGGGTCAGTCTGTCGCCATTGCGTTCGCGTCTGGTGCTGTTCATGCTGTTTCTGGCATTTGTCGGATTGTTGGTTCGTGCCTTGTGGTTGCAGGGAATCTCGACGGATTTTCTGCAAAAACAGGGAGAATCCCGTTATGCACGCACACTGGAGTTGCCTGCCACGCGCGGAAAAATTCTGGACAGGAACGGCCATGTGCTAGCTTCCAGTGTTCCGGTCAAGGCTATCTGGGCTATCCCGGAAGATGTCATGACACAGCCGAAGGAAAAAATCGGCAGACTGGCGTCGTTGCTGGGTATGAGTGAAAAAGCATTGTACGCGAAACTTGATTCAGACCGCAGTTTCGTCTATCTGAAGCGTCAGGTCGACAATGAAGTCGCCGATGAAATCGTCAGGCTGGGAATCAACGGTATCCAGACCCGGAAGGAATACAAGCGGTTTTATCCCGAAGGGGAAGTCATGGCTCATGTCGTTGGTTTTACCAATGTGGAAGATGTCGGACAGGAAGGTATTGAACTGGCTTCTCAGAGTGTGCTGGCCGGCTCGACCGGCAGCCGTCGTGTCATCAAGGACCGCCTCGGTCATATTGTCGAAGATCTCCGTGCGATACGGGAACCGATGGATGGAAAGGATCTCGTCCTGTCCATCGACAGCAAGTTGCAGTATATCGCCTACAAGTATCTGAGTGAGGCAATTGTGAGGCACAAGGCGAAAGCCGGCAGCGTGCTAGTTCTGGACACGCATACGGGGGAAGTGCTTGCGATGGTGAACATGCCCAGTTTCAATCCGAATGACCGCCGGCACTTGACCGGGGCGCAGCTTCGCAATCGTGTGATGACGGATACGTTCGAACCCGGTTCCATCATGAAACCGTTTACGGTGGCGCTGGCTCTGGAAAAAGGGATGGTGAAACCGACTACCATGATTCCTACCGGGCAGGGAAAAATGACGATCGGGACGGCGACAATCGGGGATACCCATTCGAATGGAACCATTTCCGTCGCTCAGGTCATCGAAAAATCGTCCAATATCGGAACGGCCAAAATCGCCTTGCAGATGCAACCGCACGAGATGTGGGAAATGTTTACATCGGTCGGCTTCGGGCAGCAGCCGCGTTTCGGGTTTCCGGGAGCGGTTGCTGGTCGTGTCCGTCCTTTCAAATCGTGGCGTCCGATTGAACAGGCGACGATGAGTTACGGGCATGGCATTTCGGTTTCCCTTTTCCAGATGGCGCATTCCTACATGATTTTCGCACGTGATGGCGACATGATTCCACTGACATTCCTGAAACGGGATGAATTGCCGGAGGGACGGCAGATCATATCGAAGAAAACGGCTCGCGATATGCGGCAAATGCTTGAAATGGTAACGGGAGAAAAAGGAACGGCGCGAAGGGCACAAGTTGCAGGGTATCGCGTGGCAGGGAAAACCGGTACGGCTTACAAAATCGAGAATGGCCGGTATGTCCGCAAATATGTCGGTTCATTCGTGGGTTTCGCTCCTGCTTCCGACCCGCGTGTCATTATTGCCGTCATGATTGATGAACCGACGGTTGGGCATTATGGCGGTTCGGCGGCAGCTCCGGTATTTTCCGCCGTGGCGGCAGATATCTTGAGGGCGATGAATATCTCTCCGGATGCGCAGGTCGATGAACTGTTGTCCACAGACAAGATGGCGAAGGTGGGCTTATGAAAAATGCATCTGCGCAGACGGTAGCGTCAACCGTTCGCTGGCTTGAAGTGACCTGTCCGGGGAGCGAACTGTTTTCGGATTCACGCGAGATCGGTACGGGTACACGACGCGCCGTGTTTTTCGCTTATGAAGGGGATTCCGCGGATGGCAGAAACTATATTCTGAAAGCCATTGAGAATGGTGCCGTTGCCGTTGTTTATGAAAGTGAAGGGTTCACCTGGAATCCGGGATGGAATGTCCCCCATCTGGGAGTGTCCGGCCTGAAGACGTATGCTGGTCCGATTGCGGATGCCTATTACGGTTCTCCTGCGAAATCCATGCTGGTTATTGCCGTAACGGGTACAAATGGCAAAACGTCATGTACCCAGTGGATCGGACAGTCCTTGTCGAAATGGGGAAAGAAAACAGCTGTTGTCGGAACGCTTGGTGTTTCGGTTTTTGAAAACGGCAAAAGCGGTATCGCCGAGGAAATGGGATATACAACACCCGATCAGGTGCAGTTGCAGCGCAAGCTGGCCGAGTTGCGCAAGAAGGACGTGGTGTGCATTGCAATGGAAGCGTCTTCTATCGGTATTGATCAGGGACGTCTTAACGGTATTCCGATTGATATCGCGCTGTTTACGAATTTTACCCGTGACCATCTGGACTATCACCACGACATGGCCGCTTACAAGGCGGCAAAACGGAAACTGTTCGGCTGGCCGGGCCTGAAGCATGCCGTATTGAATCTTGACGATCCGATGGGTATCGAGCTAGCAGCCGGGCTTGCGGAAAAGGTCGCGTTGACAGGATTTACCTTGGAAAATGCCGATGCCGGTATTCCAGTGCTGAGGGCGCACGATCTTCGCAACTGTATCCAGGGTATTGAATTTCATGTGGAATCGCCTTTTGGGACTGCAAAGGTCCGGACGCGTTTGATCGGCCGTTTCAATGTCAGCAACGCACTGGGGGTTCTGGGCGTTTTGCTGGCTGCCGGTATGCCATGGGATAAAGCGGTTTTTTCACTGGGTGAACTGTTGCCGCCGCCTGGAAGGATGCAGCAGATGGGCAGCAGCGAAACACCGCTGGTTGTGATCGATTTTGCGCATACTCCGGATGCCATGGAAAAGGGACTGTCGGCATTGAGGCAGGTCGCCGATGACAGAAATGGCCGGTTGTGGTGTGTTTTCGGCTGTGGTGGAGAGCGGGATCATGGTAAACGTCCGCAAATGGGGGCTGTCTCCGAACAGGCTGATTTTGTCATTGTGACCAGTGACAATCCGCGCAGCGAGGATCCGAAAGAAATCATGAAACAGATCGTTTCGGGAATGCGGAGGAAACCGCAGATATTCGAGGATCGGGCGATTGCCATATTGCAGGCAGTACGGCAGGCTTCGAAAAACGATGTAATTTTTCTTGCGGGAAAAGGACATGAAATGTATCAGGAAATAAAAGGTGTGAAACTGCCGTTTGCCGATGCCGATCATGTCGCACTGGCATTGGCTTCACGTGTGTCGAACATGAAGGTGGCGGTATGAAAACGGCTCTTTCGCGGCTTGCACAGTGGGTCCCGGGCAGCAGAATGACTGCCGATGCCGTTTTTGACGGTGTGTCCACTGACAGCCGCCAGGTACAGTCCGGCAATCTGTTTATTGCCTTGAATGGTGAGAATTTCGATGCGCACCGGTTTCTGGCAGATGTTGCCGACAAAGGGGCTTCTGCCGTGCTGGTCGAAAGATTGCCTGAAAATTATCCTTTGCCGGCACTGGTTGTCGCAAATACCCGTCTGGCAATGGGAGATATCGCCAGGCACTGGCGCAGGCAGTTCAGGATATCGGTCGTCGGTGTGACGGGAAGCAATGGCAAAACGACCGTCAAGGAAATGATCGCTTCCGTTTTCAGGGCGGCTTATGGGGAAAATGCCTGTCTGGCCACACCGGGCAATTTCAATAACGATATTGGCGTGCCTCTTACGCTTTTCAGGCTGGAAGACAGGCACAATGCTGCCGTGATCGAATTGGGCATGAATCATGTCGGTGAAATGGCATATCTGGCGGCGATAGCGCAGCCGACAATCGGTCTCGTCAATAATGCTCAGCGCGAGCATCAGGAATTCATGCAAAGTGTCGAAGCCGTTGCGCAGGAAAACGGAATGGTTATCCGTTCCTTGCCGGAAGATGGCATCGCGGTTTTTCCTGCCGATGATGCCTATTCTTCCCTGTGGTCGAATTATGCGGCACATCGACATGTCGTCACGTTCGGTTTTTGCCAGACCGCGGATGTGTCGGGAAGTTACCGGATGGAGAATGGCAAGACACGGGTAGTCATGTCGCTTGCCGGAGAAAAGGTCGAACTGGCGTTATCGACGAGCGGAAGGCATAACGTCAGAAATGCCATGGCCGCTGCCGCCTGCTGTTTTGCCACGGGCATCGACAGGGAAACCATTGCGGCGGGACTGGAGAGTTTCATGCCCGTTCATGGGAGGCTTGAAAGGAAAAGCGCGTTTAATGGTGCATTGCTGATTGACGATACCTATAATGCCAACCCCGATTCTGTGCGTGCGGCGATCGATGTTTTGTCCGATATTTCTTCCGACAGCGTTCTGGTTCTGGGAGATATGGGAGAAGTCGGAAACGAGGGTGAACGTTTTCATGTCGAGGTGGGTGAGTATGCCAGGGAACGGGGAATCGGGCATTTTTTCACTTATGGGGAAATGGCGCGTTTTGCTTCGCAGGGTTACGGAAAAAATGCACGGCATTTCATGAAACTGGATGAAATGAATGGAATGTTGAGAAAACTGGTTGGGCCACAGATGACGGTGCTGGTCAAGGGGTCGCGTTTTATGAGAATGGAACGGGTTGTGGAAGGATTGATGAACGCAATGGACAGGGAAGGTTGTTGATATGCTGCTTTGGCTGGCTCAGTTTTTTCAGCAGGATATAGGGGGGCTGAGAATATTCGGTTACATTTCCTTCAGGGCGGTTTTCGCCACCTTGACAGCACTGTCTATCGGTCTGGCAGCCGGACCGGCAGTGATCCGTTTGCTGACTAGGCTTAAGGTCGGACAGGCTGTCCGCACGGATGGTCCGCAGACTCATCTGGTCAAATCCGGAACCCCGACGATGGGAGGGCTTCTGATCCTTATCGCGATAGCTGTTTCGACGCTATTATGGTGCGATCTCTCAAACCGTTTCGTCTGGGTCGTCCTGATTGTCACGATGGGATTCGGCGTCATTGGCTGGGTCGATGATTACAGGAAAGTGGTATACAAGAATCCGAACGGCATGTCTTCGCGTGAGAAATATTTCGGGCAATCCGTGATCGGGTTGGCTTCCGCGGTCTATCTGGCTTTTGCGGTATCTGGACAGTCCAATTTCGAGGTCTGGCATCTTTTCGTCGAGTGGGTCAAATCCGGATTCAGCATGGATTTGCCTCCCAAGGCGGATTTCATCATCCCGTTTTTCAAGACGGTCAGTTATCCGCTGGGTGTCTGGGGATTTATTGCACTGACCTATTTTGTGATTGTCGGAACGAGCAATGCCGTCAATCTGACAGACGGTCTTGACGGGTTGACCATCATGCCGACGATTATGGTCGGTACGGCACTGGGCATATTCGCCTATCTGACCGGACATGCGGTTTATTCACGTTATCTGTTCATTCCTTTCATTCCGGGGACCGGAGAGCTTCTCGTTTTCTGTGGAGCCATGGCAGGGGCCGGGCTGGCATTTTTGTGGTTCAACGCTCATCCGGCCCAGATGTTCATGGGCGATGTCGGCGCCCTCGCTCTGGGCGGCGCATTGGGAACGATCGCGGTGATTGTCAGGCAGGAAATCGTATTGTTTGTGATGGGCGGTATTTTCGTGGCGGAAACCGTTTCTGTCATGTTGCAGGTGACGTATTTCAAATATACAAAAAGGAAATATGGTGTCGGTCGCAGAATTTTCCTGATGGCACCCCTGCATCACCATTTCGAGCAGAAAGGATGGAAAGAAACGAAAGTGGTTGTCCGTTTCTGGATTATCACCATGATTCTTGTGTTGATTGGTTTGTCGACTTTGAAGATTAGATGATATGAACTGGGCTGGTAAAAAGATACTCGTACTGGGACTGGGCGAATCCGGTCTGGCAATGGCACGCTGGAGCGCTTATTGCGGGGCGAGTGTTTGCGTTGCCGATACACGTGAAAAACCCGACAGGTTGCAGAATCTGCAAACGGAACTTCCGCAGGCCGGTTTTGTAAGTGGTCCCTTCTCAGCCGCAGGACTTGGGCTAGGGGTTTTCGATATCGTTGCGGTCAGTCCGGGTTTGCGTCCGGATGTCGAGTTGAAAGAAATTCTACCTTTCGCCAGGGAGCATGGCATTCAGGTCTGGAGTGAAATCGAAATGTTCGCCCGTGCCTTGAAAAATCTTGAAGAAGACAGGCAATACAGACCGAAAGTCATTGCCGTGACAGGAACGAACGGCAAGACGACAGTGACCAGTCTGACAGGACATATGTGCCGCCAGGCAGGGAAAACGGTCCGTCTGGCCGGCAATATCAGTCCGGCAGCACTCGATGCACTGCTTGAAGTGGTTGAAAGGAACCGGTTACCGGATGTCTGGGTTCTCGAATTGTCGAGTTTTCAGTTGTTTGCGACATACAGCCTTGAACCGGATGCCGCGACAGTGCTGAATCTGACACAGGATCATCTGGACTGGCATGGCAGTATGCAGGCATATAGTGCGGCCAAGGAAAGGATTTTCGGCAGAAAAACGATTCAGGTACTGAATCGGGAAGATGAAACGGTTATGAAAATGAGGAAACCGGGAATGAAAGTGGTCACTTTCGGCACGGATGAGCCTGCCGGACCAGGTTCTTTCGGTCTGCATGCCGATCGTGGGATGGTATGGCTTTCTGTCGCGTCGTCTGTGGATGACGGTATTGTCAGGAAAGGCCGGAGGAATGATGTACCGGTTGAAACGGTGATCCGGAATCTGATGCCGGCCGATGCACTGAAAATCCGCGGCAGGCACAATACAGGCAATGCACTGGCCGCTCTGGCGTTATGCAGGGCGATTGATCTGCCATTCGCACCGCTGCTTCAGGCATTGAAGGATTATCGCGGTGAACCGCACAGGGTTGAACTGGTAGCAACGGTGAAAGAAGTCGCTTATTTCGACGATAGCAAGGGAACCAATGTCGGGGCGACGGTCGCCGCAGTCGGAGGGCTGGGAGCAAGTGCAGGAGACGGGAAAAAAAATATCATTCTGATTGCCGGGGGGCTTAGCAAGGATCAGGATTTCTCGCCTTTGTCTTCTGTCGTCGGCAGGTATGTCAAGGCGGTCATGCTGATTGGAAAGGATGCCGTCCGGATTCATGATGCGCTTTCCCGGACAGGTGCTTTGCTGGTTTATTGCGATTCCCTTGAAGAGGCGGTTGTCCGTGCTTCGGAAATAGCGGTAAAAAGCGATATTGTCCTGCTTTCTCCCGCTTGTGCCAGTATGGACATGTTCCGTAATTATGCGCATCGCTCCGAGGTGTTTATCGCTCAGGTACGCCGGCTTGAAAGTACGGAAAAGGGCGCGGCGTCATGAATCTGCAATCGGTAAAACGTTTTTTTGATGGAATAGCGGGGATGGTAAAAGAGCGGACATCTCCGTCCAAAAGCGTCAGAATGATGCAATTCGATCAGTATCTGATATTTGCGGTACTGGCATTGCTGTTTTTCGGATTGATCATGGTTTATTCCGCTTCCATCGCATTGCCGGATTCGCCGAAATATGCCAGTTACCGGAACGAACACTTTTTCATCAGACAGGCTGTTTTTATCGTATTGGGTCTGCTTGCTGGGCTGATGGTTTTCCGTGTCAGGATTGATTCGTGGCAGAAATATGCACCGCTTCTGTTTGTCATCACATTGTTGTTGCTTGTACTTGTATTGATTCCCGGGATCGGGAAGGAGGTAAACGGTGCAAGGCGGTGGCTTTCTTTCAGAGTGTTCAATTTGCAACCGTCTGAACTGATGAAACTGTTTATTGTCATGTATGCCGCGGACTATACCGTCCGGAAACAGGAATTCATGCACAAACTGACCAAAGGTTTTTTTCCGATGGCGACAGCGCTTGGCCTGATCGGTTTGCTGCTGTTGCTTGAACCGGATCTGGGAGCGCTGGGGGTCGTGATCTGCATTGCCATGGGCATTCTTTTTCTGGGGGGCTTCAATGGAATCTGGTTCGGCGGCATTGCGGCGACACTGGTCGGCATTTTCAGTCTGGTCATCATTATGTCCCCCTGGCGCAGGGAACGCATTTTTGCCTATCTCAATCCTTGGGATGAGGCAAACGCGCTTGGAAAAGGTTATCAATTGTCCCATTCCCTGATTGCTTTCGGTCGCGGAGAAATTTTCGGGGTCGGTCTGGGCGGCAGTGTGGAAAAACTGCATTATCTGCCGGAAGCGCATACCGATTTTCTGATGGCCGTTGTCGGAGAAGAACTGGGATTCATTGGCGTTCTGGTTGTCGTAGCTCTTTTTTACTGGATCGTCAAGCGTGCATTTGAAATCGGGCGTCAGGCCGTTGCCATGGACAGGATTTTTGCCGGTCTGCTGGCACAGGGTATCGGCATCTGGATCGGTGTCCAGACATTCATCAACATGGGGGTGAATCTCGGGCTTTTGCCGACCAAGGGGTTGACACTTCCACTGATGAGCTATGGCGGATCCGGAATCGTGATCAACTGCATGGCGCTGGCGATTCTGTTGCGTGTCGATTACGAGAACAGAAAGATCATGAGAGGAGGCCGTACATGAGTCAGTCCAGAAAACTCATGATCATGGCTGCCGGAACCGGCGGACATATTTTTCCCGGTCTTGCCATTGCATCCACCATGCAGCAGAAAGGATGGAAAGTTTCTTGGCTGGGGACACAGCATGGCATGGAAGGAAAGATCGTGCCTTCACACGGTATCGAAATGGACGGCATTGATTTTGCCGGTCTGAGAGGCAAGGGACTGGCACACATGCTGAAGGGCAGTATCCATCTGGTGACAGGATTCATGGCCTGTCTGGGCATTATGAAAAAACACAAGCCCGATCTGGTCGTCGGGATGGGAGGATATGTCACGGTTCCGGGAGGAACGGCGGCGCGGGTACTCGGCATTCCGATTGTACTGGTCAATGCGGATGCCAGACTGCTTTTGTCCAACAAAACGCTGGCATCGTCAGCCAGACATGTCTTGTTCGGGTTTCCGGGGGATTTCGGCGATCTGGCCGCAAAGGCGGTTTGTACCGGCAATCCGGTACGGGAGGAAATCAGGAATCTGCCCGCGCCGGAATACCGTTACGCGCATCGCCGGGGTGTTCTGAAAATCATGGTGGTCGGCGGCAGTCTGGGGGCGAAGGCGTTGAATGACTGTTTGCCGGCAGCGATGGCGCTGTTGCCTTTCGATACCCGTCCTGTATTGCTGCATCAGACGGGAAGACAGCATGTCGCCGCTGTCCGCCAGCAATATCGCAAGGTGCAGGTGCATGCCGAAGTAGTCGATTTCATTGACGATATGGCAATGCGGTATGCAGATGTTGATCTGGTGATTTGCCGTGCAGGAGCGATTACGGTTTCAGAGCTGACTTCAGCCGGGGTAGCAAGCGTCCTTGTGCCGTTTATTGCATCCAGCACGTCGCACCAGCGGGATAATGCGATGTTCATGCACAAGGAAGGGGCGGCGATCCATCTTCCGCAGACTAGTCTGACGCCGGAATATCTGGCTGGACTGTTGAGGGACATGACGCGTGGGAAATGTCTGGAAATGGCGAAAAAAGCATATTCGCTGGGCAAGAGGGATGCCAATGAAAGAATTGCTGAAATCCTGATCAGGACAGCTAACAGTAAATAGATTGATGGTATGAAACATAAAGTCAAGAAAATTCATTTTGTCGGAATCGGCGGAAGCGGAATGAGCGGTATTGCCGAGGTGCTGCTCAATCTCGGCTACGAGATTACCGGGTCGGATCTGACGAGTAATTCTTCAACGCGGCATCTGGCCGCACTGGGTGCCCGCGTCATGCTTGGACATGCTGCGGAAAATATTGAAAAAGCCGATGCCATTGTCGTTTCAAGTGCCATCAAGGATGACAATCCAGAAGTATTGGCTGCGCGCAAGAAAAGTATCCCTATCGTTCCGAGAGCCGTTATGCTGGCCGAACTGATGAGGCTGAAACGCGGTATCGCGATTGCGGGAACACATGGAAAAACGACGACAACCAGTCTGGTCGCCAGTGTGCTGGCTGAAGGCGGTTTCGATCCGACTTTTGTGATCGGCGGACGTTTGAACAGCGCAGGCGCCAATGCCAGACTCGGAGCGGGTGATTTCATTGTCGCGGAAGCGGATGAGTCGGATGCATCCTTTCTGAACCTGAATCCGGTTATCGAGGTGATTACCAATATCGATGCCGATCATATGGATACCTATGGCCATGATTTTGCACGGCTGAAACAGGCGTTTATCGCGTTTACCCAGCGTTTGCCGTTTTATGGCAGGGTCATGCTTTGCATCGACGACAACAATGTGCGCGAGATCAGGCCGTTCATTTCCAAACCTGTAACGACATACGGATTTCATGAAGAGGCTGACGTTCGTGCGGTAGATGCCCGTGCTGAAGGGACCATGATGACATTCACCGCCCTTCAGAAAGGGCATTCTCCGGTCACTATCCGTCTTAACCAGCCGGGTATGCATAATGTCCAGAATGCCTGCGCCGTGATTGCCATTGCACGCGAACTGGGTATCGATGACGGCGCTATACAAAAGGCCATGGAAAGATTTACCGGAGTCAACCGGCGGTTTACCAAGCTCGGAAAAATCCGTTTGCCCAAGAAAAATGGTGAGACGCTGGCGGAAGTGGAACTGGTTGACGATTATGGGCACCATCCTTCCGAAATGGCGGCCACGATTGCAGCGGCTCGAGGCGCATATCCGGACAGAAGACTTGTTCTGGCGTTCCAGCCACACCGCTATACCCGGACACGTGATTTGTTCGAGGATTTTGTAAAGGTACTTTCCAGCGCGGATGTTCTGCTTCTGGGAGAAGTCTATCCTGCTGGGGAACAGCCGATTGTCGCCGCTGATGGTAGGACATTGGCCCGGGCTATTCGGGTGGCCGGGAAAGTGGATCCCGTGTTTGTCGAAGAGATCGCTGAAATGCCGTCCGCCATTTTGAATGTGATAGAGGATGGCGATGTCGTGATGACGATGGGTGCGGGTTCGATCAGCAGTGTTTCGGGCAAACTCCTGGAAAATGCATTGGGTTGAATGTATGGATAAAGTGACAAAAAAGGATTCGTTTGGAAAGGTCGGCGTTCTGTATGGCGGAAAATCCGCAGAGCGGGAAGTATCGCTCATTTCCGGCAGGGCGGTTTGCGATGCACTGAAAAACAGAGGGGTGGATGCCCATCTTTTCGATACCGGGATGAATGATCCGGCCTGTCTGCAGGGTGAAAACTTCGATCGCGTCTTTATCGCACTGCATGGCCGGTATGGAGAAGATGGCTGCATGCAGGGAATGCTGGAAGAAATGCGTATTCCCTATACAGGTTCCGGTGTGCTGGCATCGGCCATTGCGATGGACAAGATCATGACGAAACGGCTATGGCTGGTCGAAGGGTTGCCGACCCCGCATTATGTCGAACTGAAAGCGGATTCTGATTTTGGCGATGTGGTTGACCGGCTCGGATTGCCTCTGGTCGTCAAGCCGGCTCATGAAGGTTCGACGCTTGGACTGACGAAAGTAAGGCATATCGGGCAAATGGCGGATGCCTATGCACTGGCATCGAAATATGATCGTTCGGTCATGGCTGAAGAATTTGTCGATGGAATGGAACTGACCTGTGCCGTGCTGGAACTGGATGGCAAGCCACAGGCATTACCGCTGGTAAGGATTGTCGCTCCGGATTCAAATTATGATTATCACAATAAATATTTCAGCGATGAAACACAGTATCTGTGTCCGTGCGGGCTGGATGAAGTGACGGAAACCAGAATCCAGCGTTATGCATTGCAGGGGTATGAGGCGCTCGGTTGCCGGGGCTGGGGGCGCGTGGATGTGATATTGCGTGCCAGTGACAACGAACCGTTTTTGCTGGAACTGAATTCATCGCCCGGCATGACCGGTCATTCACTGGTACCGCTGGCGGCGCGGCAGGCCGGTTTGTGCTATGAGGATTTGTGTTTGACGCTTTTGCGTTCAGCCACGCTAGATCATGCAAAAAACTGGGAGAGTTGAAAAACGCTATGTGGCATAACGTACGGGTTCTGAATGCGATATCGAATGTCTGCATGGTCATATTTATTATGGCTGTGGCAGCTGGTATTGTCGGCTGGCTGATCCAGAAACCGGTTTATGCATTGCAGACAGTCAAGGTTCAGTCCACCGGCGGCGGTGAATTGCGGCATGTCAATGCGCTGACGGTCAGAAGTATCGCGTTGCCAAACATCAAAGGAAATTTCTTTACCGTGAATCTGGATGAAGTACGGGCCGCGTTTGAGGCTGTTCCCTGGGTGAGGATGGCGAGTGTCAGACGGGAGTGGCCAGACAGGCTGGTCGTATCCTTGGAAGAGTATCAGCCTTTGGGGGTATGGGGAAACGAGGGGCAGCTGCTGTCCACAAAAGGAGATCTGTTCACGGTGAATATGGCAGAAGCGGAAGAGGATTACGACCTGCTGAAATTTTCAGGTCCTGACGGGAGCGAAAAGGAAGTGCTGGCCCGCTACAGGGAGTTTTGCGATCGGTTCGCGGAAATACATCTTGTTCCGAAAGAAGTCAGGCTTTCGAACCGTTATGCATGGTCTGTCAGGCTGGACAATGGCATGAATGTCGAATTCGGTCGTGAAAAGGATCGGAACACGATAGATGATCTCATGAATCGCTTGAAGGAAGCTTATCCGCAACTGGCCGGGAAGACAGACAACCGCATTGAAAATATCGATATGCGTTATTCGAACGGACTGGCCTTGAAAATCAGGAAGCAGCTTCCTGTGCCGAGTATTCAACGAAATAATGTGGCGCTATGACTAGAGATCTTAAGAATTTAATTGTCGGGCTGGATATCGGGACTTCAAAAGTCGTCGCTGTCGTTGCCGAAGTATTGCCTGATGGGCGGCATGAAGTCATCGGGTTGGGACAGCATGAGTCCAAGGGGCTGAAAAAAGGGGTGGTCGTCAATATTGAAGCGACCATCGGGTCAATTCAGGCGGCGCTTGAAGAGGCGGAACTGATGGCCGACTGCAAGATAAGAAATGTTTACACAGGTATCGCCGGAAGCCATATCCGCAGTTTCAATTCGCGCGGTATGGTGGCTATCAAGGACAAGGAAGTGACTGCGGCCGACGTTGCTCGGGTCATTGAAACTGCCCGTGCGGTCAATATTCCGACGGATCAGCAGTTTCTGCATACCGTTTCGCAGGAGTTCGTCGTTGACAATCAGGAAGATGTCCGTGAGCCGATCGGCATGAGCGGCATACGTCTTGAAGTCAAGGTTCATATTGTTACCGGTGCGGTATCGGCGGTACAGAATATTGTTAAATGCATACGCCGGTGCGGACTCGAGGTTTCCGACCTGATTCTGCAACCGCTGGCTTCTGCCGATGCCGTGCTGACAGAGGATGAAAAGGAACTGGGGGTCGTTCTGATCGATATCGGTGGTGGTACGACAGATATCGCCGTATTTACTGAAGGTGCGATTCGCCATACGGTCGTTATTCCTATTGCCGGCGACCAGATTACCAATGATATTGCCATGGCGTTGCGTACGCCGACGCTGGAGGCTGAAGAAATCAAGATCCGTCACGGGATCGCCAAGCAGGTATTGGTTGATCCGTCCGAAACAATCGAAGTGCCCGGGCTGGGCGACAGGGGGCCGCGCACCTTGTCGCGCCAGATGCTGGCAGCTGTTATCGAGCCACGGATAGAAGAGCTTTTCGCACTGGCGTTGCAGGTAGTGAGGGAATCCGAATATGAGGAAGTCTTGTCGTCAGGAGTCGTTTTGACAGGGGGTACGTCCCTGATGCCGGGTATTGCCGAACTGGCTGAGGATATTTTCATGAAACCGGTAAGACTCGGACTTCCGCAATATAGCGGGCAGCTGGCGGATGTCGTCAGAAGTCCGCGGTATTCGACGGCACATGGTTTGCTGGCCGAAGCCAAAAAACAGTATCTGAGAGGTAACGTTGTCACGAAGCAGCAGGGGTCAACCAAGGCGATACTGCAACGGATGAAAGAATGGTTTATGGGGAATTTCTGATTTGACAGAAATTGACAGTTTAATTGAAAGCGGTTTTCGAATGGATATCGCCACATTTTGTGAAAGATCCGGATGAAAACGGCATTTTTGACAGGAGCTTAAACATGGAATTTGATATGGTCGACAATGCGACGCTGGGCACTATCATCAAGGTGGTGGGCGTAGGAGGCGCTGGCGGCAATGCTGTCCAGCATATGATCAACAAGGGTGTGTCCGGTGTTGAATTTATTGCGGCCAATACGGATGCGCAGGCTTTGTCCCATTCGGATGCGCATAATATTATCCAGATCGGCGATACCGGCTTGGGAGCTGGCATGCGTCCCGATATCGGCCGGCAGTTGGCTGAACAGTCTCGTGACCGGATCGAGGATGCTTTGCGTGGTGCGCATATGGTTTTTATCGCAGCCGGAATGGGAGGCGGTACCGGAACTGGTGCGGCACCTATTGTTGCGGAAGTCGCCAAGTCACTGGGAGCCCTGACAGTTGCCGTTGTGTCTAAACCGTTTTCATATGAGGGACAAAAATGCATGGAAATCGCCGAGGAAGGACTGGAAGCATTGTCCGCCCATGTTGATTCCCTGATTGTTATCCTGAATGAAAAACTGGAAGAGATCTATGAAGATGACAGCATGATTGAATGGTTGCAACATGCCGACGATGTCCTGAACAATGCGGTGGCAGGTATTGCGGAAATCATCAATGTCCGGGGCCATATCAACGTTGACTTCAATGACGTGAAAACGATCATGGGCGAACAGGGCAAGGCCATGATGGGTACAGCGGTCGCATCCGGTGTGGATCGTGCCAGAATCGCTGCCGAACAGGCTGTCGCTTCACCATTGCTTGACGGTATCGATTTGTCCGGCGCTCGTGGCGTACTGGTCAATGTGACAGCAAGTCGTGGTCTGAAAGGGAAGGAAATCAAGGAAGTCATGGCGACTGTCCGTGCTTTTGCGTCGCCTGACGCAACGATTGCACATGGAATCGCTTATGACGATTCCATGGGTGAGGATATTCGTGTGACTGTTGTTGCGACCGGTCTGGGCAAGAACAAGAAACCGGTCCGGCTGGTGCAGACTCCGCAATTGAGAACGGGTACCAATAACGAAGTTGTGATGCCGGGGAGTGAAAATGCCGTCGCGGGTCAAGATCAGTCTCCATCTTTCGAAACACTTCAGAAACCTGCGGTATGGCGTCATGGTCGTGAATCGGCCAGCGATACTGTCAGAGCGCTTGAAAAGAACGGAATGGAGACATACGATATTCCGGCCTTCTTGCGGCGTCAGGCTGACTGATGGAATTTTCCGTTACAGCCGGTACAATCCGGTTGTAACGGATGTCGCCAAATTGTTACAAGTGTAAAAATTGTTCTTGTATTTGTTTAAAAACGTTTATGTTCGGATGACAATCTTGCATATCTGCAGAATTTCCATTGCAGGGGTAAAATAGTTTTTCTGGCAACAATCTGGAATCAGACAACGCAAATCATGCTCAAACAACGTACCATTCAATATCCTGTCCGTACAGTCGGAATCGGATTGCATTCCGGATACAAGGTCGAGCTTGTGCTCCGTCCGGCAGCTCCTGATACCGGTATCGTATTCCATCGTGCCGATCTGGATCCGGTTGTATCGATTCCTGTCAGTGCGGATGCGATTGGAGAAACGGTGCTGGCTTCTACCCTGGTAAAGGATGGTGCGAGAATTTCCACGATCGAGCATCTGATGTCTGCATGTGCCGGTCTTGGAATCGACAATCTGCATGTCGAGGTGAATGCTGAAGAAGTTCCCATTATGGACGGTTCGGCATCTTCCTTTGTTTTCCTGCTCCAGCAGGCAGGCCTGAGAGAGCAGAATGTTCCAAAAAAATATATCCGCGTCAGAAAAAGAGTCGAGGTTCGTGAAGGGGAGGGCGCCAGCCTGAAGTGGGCGCGCCTGGAGCCCTATAACGGTTTCCGGCTGGATTTTTTCATTGAGTTCAACCATCCGGCCATTGATTCGACCCACCAGCACGCGGTGGTCGATCTGAGCCAGGTATCTTATGTCCGGGATGTCTCGCGCGCCCGGACTTTCGGCTTTGTCAAGGATGTCGAAACATTGCGTGGTATGGGGCTGGCCAGAGGCGGTTCGCTCGAGAATGCCATTGTCATGGACGAATACAGGATTCTGAATGCCTATGCGTTACGGTATGAAGACGAATTCGTACGGCACAAGATTCTGGATGCGATCGGTGATTTGTATAACATCGGCCATCCGTTGCTGGCTTCCTATACGGCACACAAATCCGGACATGCACTGAACAACCAGCTGATCAGGGCCTTACTGGCACAGCCCGATGCGTATGAGGTGGTTACATTTACGACACCTGAAGAAGCACCCAATTCACTGTTCGAGCAATCAACGCTGGAATGGATACCTGCCTGATCCGGTTCAATCGTCATTTTTCCGTTTGACTGTAACCGCTTATCAGCTGGTGCAAGGCTCTGGTCAGTGGGGAACCTGAATCGTTCTGTTCGAATCGCCGGTACAGTTCTGAAAAGGATTCGTAGGCGGTGGATGGCAGGTGTTTCTGGGCTGCGGATTTTTCCATAAAAGATTTTTGCGGCAGCTGTACCTTGAGTCGTATGGTATTGACAGGCCAGCCTTTCAGGCCAAGCCTGTCTTGCAGGAAAGGTATTTTCTGCCTCAGCCTCGCTGCAATGGCCTGGTTGGGAACGCCGACCAGAAGCGTTCCGTTTTCCAATTTTAGAATATGGCAATTCGGAAACCATGCCGGAAGGATATGGTTGCAGTCGTTCTGGATATCCATAAGTTGTCTTGCGACCTGCATCAGGTTTGCCACTTTTTCGTGTGAGTCCAGATATTCAAGAACGGTCGGAAAAGTATCCTTTGTATTCATGGTCATGGAAATGCGGAACTGAAGCTGTATTCTGGATGATGCGATGTGCAGTATAACCGATTGGAATGGCGGCTGCAGATTCATGAATTGCCGTAATAAAACAACATCGGTGCTGAAATCGGGCTGCCAGTTGCGGAATCTCTTTGTTTAAAAGTGGAAAGAGATATTAAAGTTGCTCCATTGACTGAAAAAGGGCGTGTTAAAATGCAACCAAACGAGGTGGGCCCGCATGTTCCGGGCCTATGCAAATACAGTGCGATCGCACGGCCCAATTTCAAGAATGTAACATGTCTATATTGACCAGCCTTTTTGGTAGCCGCAATTCCCGGCTGCTGAAGCAATACGGTAAAACCGTAGCCAAAATCAATTCTTTCGAACCGGTTCTGGAGAAATTGACGGATACTGAACTGAAAGCGAAAACACCGGAGTTCAAAAAACGGCTTGCCAATGGGGAAACTCTGAATGATATTCTGCCGGAGGCATTTGCCGTCTGTCGCGAAGCCAGCAAGCGGGTTCTCCGGATGAGACCATACGATGTACAGCTGATAGGAGGAATGGCGCTCCATTACGGCAAGATTGCCGAAATGGCGACCGGTGAAGGAAAAACGCTGGTGGCGACATTGCCTGCCTATCTGAATGGCCTGACCGGAAAAGGCGTTCATGTCGTGACGGTTAATGATTATCTGGCACAGCGTGATGCAGAGTGGATGTCGCGCCTGTATAGCTGGCTCGGTCTGACAACGGGCGTCAATCTGGCATCAATGGATCACGATCAGAAGCAGGCCGCCTATGCTGCCGATATTACATATGGAACCAATAATGAATTCGGCTTCGATTATCTGCGCGACAATATGGTTTACGATGTGGCGGATCGTGTCCAGCGCGGGCTGGTTTATGCCATTGTCGATGAAGTGGATTCGATCCTGATTGACGAGGCCAGAACGCCGCTGATTATTTCGGGCCAGTCAGAAAACAATACCGAACTGTATTACAAGATGAATGCCGTGCCGAAAATGCTGACATTGCAGATCGGTGAGGAAACACGTGACGGCAAGGGAAAAATCGAGGTTCCCGGAGATTACACCAAGGATGAAAAGACCAATCAGGTCTATCTGACGGATGCCGGTTATGAAAAGGCGGAGAAAATACTGACCAGCATGGGACTGCTGTCGGAAGGAGCTTCCCTGTATGATGCGACCAATATCATTCTGGTTCATCATCTGTATGCCGCATTGCGGGCAAATGTCCTGTTCCATCGGGACCAGCATTATGTCGTTCAGGACGGGCAGGTCATCATTGTCGATGAATTTACCGGGCGCCTGATGGAAGGCCGGCGCTGGTCAGACGGTTTGCATCAGGCAGTGGAAGCCAAGGAAGGCGTCAAGATCCAGAATGAGAACCAGACACTGGCGTCGATCACTTTCCAGAATTATTTCCGCATGTACGAAAAACTGTCGGGCATGACCGGTACGGCGGATACGGAAGCCTATGAATTCCAGGAAATTTATGGTCTGGAAACCGTCGTCATCCCTCCGAACAAACCGAACCAGCGGCAGGACCGCCAGGATCAGGTATACAAGACGGCCAATGAGAAGTATACGGCCATGCTCAAGGATATCAAGGATTGTTATGAGCGGGGACAGCCGGTTCTGGTCGGTACGACATCAATCGAGAATTCCGAATTGCTGTCGGGTATTCTGACCCGGGCGGGGTTGCCGCACAATGTCCTGAATGCCAAGCAGCATGCACGGGAAGCGGAAATCGTTGCGCAGGCAGGACGGCCGAAAATGATAACGATCGCGACCAATATGGCCGGTCGTGGTACGGATATCGTTCTGGGTGGCAATGTCGACAAGCAGATTGAATTCATTGAAGCGGATGAATCCATTCCGGAAGAGCAGAAAAAGGCGCAGATCGAAAAATTGCGCAGCGAATGGCAATCGCTGCATGATTTTGTGCTGGCACAGGGTGGTCTGCATATTATCGGTACGGAGCGCCATGAATCGCGCCGGGTGGACAATCAGTTGAGAGGGCGTGCAGCCCGTCAGGGCGATCCGGGTTCCTCGAGATTCTATCTGTCCCTGGATGATTCACTGTTGCGGATTTTTGCGGGCGACAAGATGCGTTCCATCATGGAGCGGCTGAAAATGCCTGAAGGCGAGCCGATCGAATCCGGAATCGTGACCCGATCCATTGAGTCGGCACAGCGGAAAGTCGAGGGGCGCAATTTCGATATGCGCAAGCAGCTGTTGGAGTATGACGATGTCGCTAATGACCAGCGGAAAGTCATTTACCAGCAGCGGAATGAATTGCTGGAGATGGAGGATCCGACCGAGCTGATCACATCGCTGCGTCATGGCGCTTTTACGGATCTTTTCAGGACCTACGTACCGGAAGAATCCGTTGAGGAACAATGGGATATCGAAGGCCTTGAGAAAGAATTGCAGACGCAGTGGAAACTGGATATTCCTCTGGCTCCCATGCTTGAGGAATCGAAGACGCTTACCGATGAAGATCTGCTTGAGCATATTCTGAAAACTGTTGACGAGTTTTGTCAGGCCAAAATCGATCTGGTCGGCAAGGAGGCTTTTTCGGAATACGAGCGCAGCGTAGTGTTGCAGAGTATGGATACTTACTGGCGTGAACATCTGGCTGCGCTGGACCATCTGCGTCAGGGTATCCACCTGCGCGGTTATGCGCAAAAGAATCCGAAACAGGAATACAAGCGTGAGGCTTTCCAACTGTTCAGCCAAATGCTGGATATGATCAGGAATGATGTCACGCGTGTGTTGGTACTGGTCAGGATCAGGACACGTGAAGAGGTCGAGATGGCGGCGGCACAGCAGGCCGAATCACAGGTAACGGATATGAATTATCATCGTCCGGAACCTGAAAACGGGCTGGCATCCGGGGAAAACGGAGACCATAGGGCAGAGACGGCCGAAATCAGACAGAAGCCGGTCGTCAATGCGGTTCCGAAAGTGGGAAGGAATGAACCGTGTCCTTGTGGAAGTGGCAAAAAGTACAAGCATTGTCATGGACGTCTGGACTGAACGGAAACAAATGGATCATCAATCTGGATTAGTGAGATAAATATGGCTGTCAATCTGTCTGTTCCGGTTGCGTCGGAATTGAAACCCATTGCCGGACTTGAACTTGGTTATGCAAGGGCGAGTATCAAGAAGGAAAACAGGAAAGATCTGCTGGTGATGCGCTTGGCGCCATCGGCAACCGTTGCCGGTGTGTTTACCAGAAACCGTTTTTGCGCGGCACCTGTTCAGATATGCAAGGCCAATCTGGAAAAGATACACAGTGCAGGGAAAAGCATTCGTGCCCTGATGGTCAATACGGGAAATGCCAATGCGGGAACCGGTGAGGCGGGATATCGGGATGCCATCAGAACCAGTACTGTTCTCGCGGAATTGCTGGATTGCGATCCGGGTCAGGTGTTGCCTTTTTCGACAGGCGTCATTCTTGAACCATTGCCTGTCGATAAGATCATCGCGGGCTTGCCGAAAGCCGTTGCGGATCTGAAAGAAGATAACTGGCTGAATGCTGCCGAAGCGATCATGACGACGGATACGATTCCGAAGGCGGCTTCGCGTGTCGTTGAAATTGGCGGAAAAACTGCGACTGTTACCGGCATGTGCAAGGGGGCGGGCATGATCAAGCCAAACATGGCGACCATGCTGGGATTCATCGCGACCGATGCTGTCATTCCGCAGCATGTTCTGGATGTCATGTTGAAATCAGCCGTCAATAAATCGTTCAACTGTATCACCGTGGATGGCGATACCTCGACGAACGATTCACTGATTCTGATGGCGACCGGAAAAGTCAATGTCGGTATTTCCGATGTTTATTCAGTCGACTATCGCAAGATGCTGGATGCCGTAACAGATCTGGCGCAGGAACTCGCACAGAAAATCATTCGTGACGGGGAAGGCGCTTCCAAATTCATCACGATTCTCGTTGAGGAAGGCAAGTCCGAAGAAGAATGTCGGCAGATAGCCTATTCGGTTGCGCAGTCTCCCCTAGTCAAAACAGCGTTTTTCGCTTCCGATCCGAATCTGGGGCGGATTCTAGCCGCTATCGGTTATGCTGGTATCGATGATCTGGATATTGAAAAACTGAATCTGTATCTGGATGATGTATGGGTTGCCAGAAATGGCGGACGTAATCCCGATTACAGGGAAGAAGATGGACAACGTGTCATGAAGAAAAGCGAGATTCTTGTACGCATTACACTGGCGCGCGGTGAAGCGTCTTCCACTGTCTGGACATGCGACTTGTCGCATGACTATGTTTCCATCAATGCCGATTACCGTACCTGATGACAACGCTTGATCAATTTCTGACCCGCGCCGAATCCATACTGACGCGTCTGGAGAATCTGTTGCCGTCCCGGGTGGCAACGGCCGTCAACTGGAATTCGCCGACAGCCGCTTTCCGCTGGCGGAAGAAAAACGGTCGTGGCATCCTGGTGCCGATTGCCCGTATTTCCCCTGTTTCATTGCCGGATCTGTTTTTTGTCGAACGCCAGAAGGCACTTCTGGAACAGAATACACGCCAGTTTTTGCAGGGGAAACCGGCAAATAATGTGTTGCTGACCGGTGCACGTGGAACCGGAAAGTCTTCTTTGGTCAAGGCCTGTCTGAATGCCTTTTCGGATCAGGGACTGAGACTGATCGAAGTCGATAAAAATGATCTGATTGATCTAGATGAAATTTCAGATCTGATCGCTTCGCGTCCGGAATATTTCATTCTGTATTGTGACGATCTTTCATTCGATGAAGGCGACAGCAGTTACAAGGCATTGAAAGTTGCGCTGGATGGCAGTGTGGCGGCGCAGCCTGACAATATACTGATATACGCCACATCGAACCGGAGACATCTGCTTCCGGAAAAAATGTCAGACAACGACGGGTATTCCCGCAATGAAGATGGGGATTTGCATCCGGGGGAAACCGTCGAGGAAAAGATTTCCTTTTCGGATCGTTTCGGTCTTTGGCTTTCGTTTTATCCGTACAGTCAGGATGAGTATCTCTTCATCACGGCGCACTGGTTGCGTTCTCTGGGTTGTTCGGAAGACCAGATTGCGCAGGCCAAGCAAGAAGCATTGCAATGGGCGTTGCATCGCGGGTCCCGTTCCGGCCGGACGGCATGGCAGTTTGCACGTGATTATGCGGGGAAAATCCTGTAGCTGTTTTTTTGCGGTTGTCTGCATTTTATTGATCCGGAACCGCATCATCCATGAGTTTGCGCAAGGACAGGCGTATCCGGCAGCGTAAAGTGATTGGGGCCGTTGAGAATCACTTTACGAGAGCACGCCATGAGGGACGGTCTTGCCAGTCGTTATGCACATCAGCGGATATCGTGAGGAAAGCGGCGGAATATATTCCGCTGCCTCACGATATCCGCTGACGATGAATGATGCCTA
>CAZRQR010000002.1:0-58939 GCA_964602435.1 uncultured Oxalobacter sp. | reverse complement strand
GGAGGGATGGTGCAGTCAGGCCGCCCGTTGAAGCAGGAACCCACCGAAATGATTCAGGCAACAGCCTGAACATAGCAGGAATCCACTTCCTTCAGGGCGTGGAGGATGTCAATTATGACAAGATTTTCCACGGGCGAAACCGGATCGAAAGCATTTTCCTGCGGAGAAATGTCAAACCGGACATTCTTCTCGAAGTCATTGACGCCGACGTCATCAAAACATATGTCGAATTGGAACTTGGCGTCGGTATTATTGTCGGGATGGCATTCAATCCTGAACAGGAAACTCATTGAAAAGGCGCTTCTCGACGAAACAGCGACTTACGAATTGTAAATATTGGCCGGTATTATCTCTGCATGGTTTCCCAGATTTTCTGGAGACGTTTGACAGAAACTGGAAACGGCGTACGTAATTCCTGTGCAAAGAGAGAAACCCTCAATTCTTCCAAAAGCCAGCGGTATTCGGTTATTTTCGGATCCGGATCAAACAGGTTCAGTCGTTTTTCTTCCGGCAGCCGGTAATATGGGGAGGCAACCTGCTGCCAGCTGGCAAAAAGTGCTCTGTCTCTTTGCGGATCGTTACGGCATTTTTCGATACGGATACCGCATGCTTTCAGGTAACGGGGAAAATGTTTGAGCCTTTCCAGCGGATTTTCTGTTATGAACTGTTTGCCGATCAGTTGTGACAGCTGCTGATTGATGTCTGCCAACGCATATTCATGTGCTTTTATTTGCGGAAGTTTTTTCTGGATAGTCTGATATTCGGTCAATATCTGCGAAACGGTTCTGGCCATTTCGTTGCATATCAACCCCAGCCGGGTTTTCCCTTCATGTTTCCTTTTTTCGAATTCGGACTGTTTAACCGGCAAAGGCTGGTACATGAATGCGGCTTCAAGGGAGGCCTGCAGGATCTGGTCACGCAATTCTTCCTGCGATCCCAGCTTGATGAACTGCATTCCCATCTGGGTGAGACCATTGATGTTTTTGCCAAGAAATTTGAGCTGGTCTTTCAATTGCAACGAAAACAGCCTTCGCAATCCGGCGTGATGGATATGTTTTGCCATTGCAGGTTCATCGAAGACTTCGATTTCGCAGTGCGTGATTTTGTCTGCCAGTGCCGGATAACCGATCAGAGACTGTTTCCCTTTGGTGATTTCAAGCAGTTCGGGTAACGGCTCAAAATTCCATGTCGTGATTTTTTCAGAAGAAAGCGAAACGTCGTTGTCTTGAAACGGGTGACAAGATCCGAAGCTTGCCGAAAGTGATACTTTTTCTTTTTTCCTGGAGGAATGGGATTCAGCCAGCCGCTGAAAAGCGTTTCTGGCCTGTCTGCCGAATTCAGATTGCAGGGATGCCAGATTACGGGACATATCGAGCATCCGGTTATGCTCATCGACTACCTTGAAATTCATGAACAGATGTCGTGGCAGCGTTTCCTGCCTGAAATCTTCCTTTTTGACCGTGACATGGGTCTGTTCACGGATATCGGCAATGATGGCATCTATCAGCGAACCGGAACCGAATGAATTTGCATCACGGATCCGGTCAACGAATTTTGCGGCATAGTCCGGGAGTGGGACACAGTTTCTGCGGATTTTCTGTGGCAAGGATTTAAGCAGCAAATGGGTTTTTTCTTTTAGCATCCCCATGACAAGCCATTCACAGCGTTTTTCGTCAAGCTGGTTCAACGCATAAATGGGTATGGTCAACGTAATACCATCCCGTACATTGCCGGGCTCGAAGTGATAATTCAACGCCATTTCGATACCGGCCAGATTCAGCGTTTTCGGAAACAGTTCTGACGTTATGCCGGCCGCTTCATGACGCATCAGATCATCGCGATTCAAAAAAAGCAGTCTGGAATTTTCTTTTGCAGCGTCCTTGTACCATTTTTCGAAAGAAAATCCGTTCATAATGGATTGGGGCAGATGCTGGTCATAAAACGAGGCGATCAGTTCTTCATCAATCAGTACGTCGGTTCTTCTGGATTTGTGTTCCAGATTCTCAATTTCGCGCATCAGCCGCTGATTATGTATGAAAAACGGTGCCTTTGTTTCGTACTCACCGTTGACCAATGCCTCGCGGATAAATATCTGGCGTGCTTCCGACGGATTGATCTGTCCATAATGGATACGACGCTGGCTGTAAACGACCAATCCATAGAGTGTCGCACGTTCAAAGGCCGAAACTTGTGCAGGCCGTTTTTCCCAATGCGGATCACTCCAACTTTTTTTCAGCAGGTGGCGTCCCACCCTCTCCAGCCATTCAGGCTGGATGTGTGCAATGCAACGGGCATAGAGCCGGGTCGTATCGACCAGTTCTGATGCCATAATCCACCGGCTGTTTTTACGTGCGAGCGAGGATCTTGGCCAGATCTGGAAACGGATGCCTCTGGCACCTAGGAATACTGACATATCCTCTGTTTTGCACCCGACATTTCCTAGCAGTCCTGTCAATAATGCTAGGTGCAGTTGTTCATAAGTTGCATCCAGTTCATTAAGACGCCATCCTCTTTCACGGACAATCGTCAGAAGCTGGGAATGAATATCACGCCATTCGCGCAATCTCAAAAATGAAAGAAACTGGTCACGACAGCTTTCGCGCAACAGCCGGTTTGACTTCTTGTTTCTGAGCGCTTCATCGAACCAGTGCCATATTTTCAGATAAGTCATGAATTCGGAACGGTTGTCCGCGAATTTCCGATGGGCGTTATCGGCCATTTCCTGTGCGTCAATAGGCCTGTCACGCGGGTCCTGAATGGACAGGGCCGATGCGATAATCAGCATTTCCTTCAGGCATTGATGATCACGGGCTGCCAGTATCATGCGACCGATACGGGGGTCCAGCGGAAGCATGGCTAGCTCATGTCCGACAGAAGTCATCCGGTTGAGCTCGTCAAGTGCTCCCAGTTCCTGTAAAAGCTGATATCCGTCGGCAATGGCTCTTTTCAGTGGCGGTTCCATGAAAGGAAACGTGTCGATGTCTCCCAGTTTCAGGGATTTCATCTTCAGGATAACGGACGCAAGCGAAGACCGGAGGATCTCAGGGGTCGTATAGGGCTGTCGGAGTGAATAATCCTGTTCGTCATACAACCGAATACAGATGCCGGCCGCTACACGTCCGCAACGTCCTGCACGCTGATTGGCCGCAGCCTGCGAAACCGGTTCAATATGTAACTGTTCAACTTTGTTCCGGTAACTGTAACGTTTTACACGGGCAAGTCCGGTATCGATGACGAACCGGATACCGGGAACCGTCAAAGATGTTTCAGCCACATTGGTCGCCAGGATGATTCTTCTTGCATTGGAAGGTTTGAAAATCCTTTCTTGTTCCTGTGCGGAAAGTCTGGCATAAAGAGGCAGAATCTGGGCGTGTGGAGGATGATGTTTTTTCAGGGTTTCCGCCGCTTCACGGATTTCCCTTTCTCCCGGCAGGAAAACCAGGGTATCTCCTGATCCTGTTCTGAACAGTTCGTCGACTGCATCGACAATGGCATCCATCAGATCACGCGTCTGACGGCTGTCGGATTTGTCTTTCATCTCCTGTGCATTACCGTCAAGAACCGGACGGTAGCGGATTTCAACAGGATACAGTCTGCCGGATACCTCGATGATCGGGACGGATTCTTTTTCGGTACTGAAATGACGGGCGAAACGTTCCGCATCTATCGTTGCGGATGTGATGATGATTTTCAGGTCAGGCCTTTCCGGCAGAAGCTGTTTCAGGTATCCCAGAAGAAAGTCGATATTCAGGCTGCGTTCATGGGCCTCATCGATGATGATCGTGTCATATTGTTTCAGGAGCCGGTCACTTTGCGTTTCGGCCAGAAGAATACCATCCGTCATCAGTTTGACGGATGCTGTGGGGCACAGCCTGTCTGTGAAACGGATTTTGTAACCGACAATTTCTCCGATCGGGGAGTCGAGTTCCCGTGCGATGCGGTTCGCCGTCGTACTGGCGGCAATCCGGCGTGGCTGGGTGTGCCCGATCAGACCGGTCTGTCCCCTGCCGAGTTCAAGGCAGATTTTGGGCAGTTGGGTCGTTTTGCCGGAACCGGTTTCGCCGCAGACCACGATGACCTGATGATTAAGGATGGCTCTGGCGATTTCATCGCGTTTTGCGGAAACCGGCAGCTCTTCAGGGTAAGTAATGGAAGGAACGGGCGTTCGGGAAATGACCGGCGCCGATTGTCCGGAAGAACGTGGTTTTTTGGATAAAGATTCAGAAGCACTCATGTCGGTGCGCATTATAATCGTAAAGGTATTTTGATGTCTTCAAAAGCCTATAACTTGAAAAGTCACTGTTGAAAAGAAAATCCGGAGACGGTTTCTGCTCACGGTAAACTGGTTGATAATTTATTTTCCGGAACCATTCCATCATGGAAAAACAATTTGTCAAATGGCTGCGTTCCGTCGCTCCCTATATCCATGCTTTCAGGGGGCAGACGTTTGTTGTCGCTTTTCCCGGGGAGCTGGTGAAAGCGGGCATGTTACCCGTACTGGCTCATGATATTTCGCTGTTGCATGCACTGGGCATCAAAGTGGTTATTGTGCACGGGTCGCGTCCTCAGGTGGAAGAACAGCTTGACTTGCGACATGTCAAAAGCCGGTATTATAACGGAACACGTATTACGGATCCTGAAGCGCTTGAATGTGCCAAGGAAGCTGCCGGTGAATTGCGAATGGATATTGAGGCGGCATTCAGCCAGGGGTTGCCCAACACACCGATGGCGCATGCCGAAATCCGTCTGATATCCGGCAATTTTGTCACGGCGACGCCTTTGGGCATTCTGGATGGCATCGATCTGCAATGGACCGGCAAAGTCCGGAAAATTGCATATGACAGTATTCATCCCATTCTGGCTTCAGGTGATCTGGTTTTGCTGCCTCCTTTGGGATATTCTCCGACAGGCGAGGCGTTCAATGTCCGTATGGAAGATGTCGCGGTTTCGGCAGCGCTGGCGCTGCACGCCCACAAGCTGATTTTCCTGACGGAAACTTCCCTGATTCGGGATATCGAAGGTAATGAAGTCAGGGAACTGACTTCGCATCAGGTCGAAGCGCTGCTGGGGGTAGGACATATGTCACAGGAAGCGGCATCCTATCTCAGGTATGCGGCCAAGGCCTGTATTGGCGGCACGCCGCGAACCCATATCGTTCCGTACGCGACGGACGGTTCCATATTGCTGGAGCTGTTTACGCATGACGGCATCGGAACGATGGTGACTTACGAGAATGTTGAACTTCTCCGCGAGGCTACGATAGGGGATGTCGGCGCCATTCTCAAATTGATAGAACCTTATGAAGCCAACGGAACGCTGGTCAAACGGGGCAGGGAATTGCTGGAACGGGAGATCGAGTATTTTTCCGTCATCGAACACGATGGTGTCATATTCGGTTGCGCTGCCCTGTATCCCTTTCCGGCAGAAAAGATGGCCGAAATGGCCTGTCTGATCGTCGATCCGGATGTTCAGGGGGAAGGAGACGGGGAAAGAATACTGAATCACATGGAAGACCGTGCCCGGGCGCTGGGTTTTGACAGGCTGTTTATCCTGACGACCCAAACAGCGCACTGGTTTTTGCGAAGAGGATTTGTGTATGCCAGTGTCGAGGAATTGCCGAAAAACAGGCAGAGAATGTATAACTGGCAACGCAAATCGCAGGTATTGATCAAGAAACTTTGACTGATCTGCGATACTCCAATTGAAAATGACCATTCACGGAAGGAGAAACACATGGCAAGAACCGTACATTGCATCAAACTGTGCAGGGAAGCGGAAGGACTGGATTACCCGCCCTATCCGGGAGAACTGGGAAAAAGAATTTACGAGAACGTATCCAAGGAAGCATGGCAGGCGTGGGTACGTTTGCAGACGATGCTCGTTAACGAATATCGTTTGAATATGACCGATCCAAAAGCGCGCGCCTATCTCAGGGAACAGATGGAAAATCATTTTTTCGGTGATGGCGCGGATCAGGCGGAAGGCTATATTCCTGAGAATAAATAGGAAATTTGTCCGGATTGCGGGAAAAATACGTTATGATGTACGGGCGGCAGTAAGCGTTTTCTTGTAGAGGTTATCAGGAGGAACTTATGCTTGATTCTTTGAAAGAGGCAGGAAAAAGCATCGGACGCGAATTGACACGCGCCTGGGAAAGTCTGTCCGATGGCTGGCGGGAACTGCTCAGTCGTTGCGGCAGTGCGCTGGCCCGTTACGAGCGGCCGAAATATGATCATGAAAGTGATTCATTTCCGTGCTGGGGACTGATCAATGCGGAAGTGGAAGAAACTCCTTCCGATCTGGTTGTCCGTGTCGAGATGCCGGGAGTTGGCAAGGAAAGTTTTTCGATCCAGATTATCGGAAACACGCTTTTTATTCGTGGAGAAAAGCAATTGGTGCGGGAAAGCGAAGAAAGCACCTACCATCTTGTCGAGCGTGCTTATGGCGCGTTTGAAAGAACGATTGCATTACCCAAAAATGTTGATAGTGAAAGGTCGCAGGCGAGTTATGTCAATGGTGTATTGCTGATCCGTCTGCCGAAAGCCATCAGCGAAACAGTCCGGAATATTCCGGTTGAATAACGGGTTTGTGCCTGAACATCAGACATCGATGTCTGTCAGAATGCTGTGAAAGGATTTCAGATGACAATGACGATAAGTTCGCCTGCATTTTCGCATAATGAGATGATACCGGCGCTTTATACCTGTGAAGGCAAGAATATTTCCCCTCCTCTGGAATGGACCGCTCCGCCGGAAGGAACAAAAAGTCTGGTCATGATTTCGGACGATCCGGATGCGCCGGATCCGGCGGCGCCGAAAATGACTTGGGTGCACTGGGTTCTTTACAATCTTCCGCCTGTTGCGGGTGTCTTGCCGGAAGGCGTCGCCGACAAGGATTTGCCTGAAGGAACCCTGATCGGGATCAATGACCGGCAATTCGCGGGGTACAGTGGCCCCTGTCCTCCGATCGGAACACACCGCTATTTTTTCAAGCTGTATGCGCTTGATACGGTTTTGCCTGATCTCGGCAACACGACCAAGGCAGAAATTGTGAAGCGGATGGAAGGACATATCATGGCACAGTCCGAGATGATCGGATTGTATATCCGCAAGGAAAACAGATAATTGGCTTGATGGCCCGATAAACTGGAAAAGGCGTTTCTTTTCTGAAGAAACGCCTTTCGTTTTCATGACCGGCTTCAGGAACCATGATCGTATTCAATCAGCCCAGCACGAATGGCATCATCGACTGTTTCGAGAAAAACGAATTGAAGCTGGTTGCGGGCCTCTTCCGGAATGTCATCCAGATCACGTTTGTTTCTGGCGGGCAACATGACGGTCTTGATGCCGGCGCGCAATGCTGCCAGAACTTTTTCCTTGATGCCGCCGACGGGAAGAACCAGTCCCCGAAGGCTGATTTCGCCTGTCATGGCATGATCGCTGGCGATAGATTTGTTCATCATGACAGACGCAAGTGCGAGAAACATGGCGACACCGGCACTGGGACCATCTTTCGGAATGGCGCCTGCAGGAACATGAACATGGATTTCGCTGTTTTCGAAAAGTTCCTGATTGATCCTGAGATCGACAGCACGTGCCTTGACAAGTGTCAGGGCGGCCTGCGCACTTTCTCTCATTACATCACCCAGTTGTCCGGTCAGGGTCAGTTTGTTTTTTCCCGGAACGCGGCTGGCTTCAATGAAGAGGATATCTCCTCCAACCGGTGTCCAAGCCAGTCCGGTCGCGATGCCGGGCATGCTGGTACGCATGGCAATTTCGCTTTCATATATCGGTGCACCGAGAATGTCCGGAATATCAGGTGAATCGACAATCACTTTTTCTGTACTTCCCTCGGCGATTTTCATGGCCGCATGACGGAAAACACTGCCGATCTGGCGTTCAAGATGGCGAACACCGGCCTCGCGTGTGTAATTGCCGATAATATCGTGGAGAGCATTTTCCGTGATTTCACAATTTTCGGGTTTCAGACCGTTTTCTTCACGTTGGCGTTTGATCAGGTACCGCAAGGCGATCTGGGTCTTTTCCTGTTCCGTATAGCCGGGAAGCTGGATCATTTCCAGTCTGTCACGCAACGGGCCGGGAATGGTGTCGGGCATGTTGGCCGTACAGATGAACATGACTTTGGACAGATCGAAAGGAACGGCCAGATAATTGTCCCTGAATGTACTGTTCTGTGCGGGATCAAGCACTTCAAGAAGCGCAGCAGAGGGATCGCCCTGGATGCCGGTGCCTAGTTTGTCGATTTCATCGAGCAGCATCACGCAGTTGTTGGTACCGGCACGACGGATTGCCTGAATGATATTGCCGGGAAGCGCTCCGATATAGGTACGGCGATGTCCGCGTATTTCCGCTTCATCGTGTACGCCGCCCATGCTGACACGGACGAATTTGCGTCCGGTTGCTTTCGCAATACTCTGTCCCAGAGACGTTTTGCCGACTCCGGGGGGACCGACAAAACACAAAAGAGGACTTTTGCCTTCAGGGTTGAGTTTGTGGACAGCGAGGAATTCAAGAATCCTTTTCTTGATTTTGTCCAGACCGTAATGGTCTTCGTCAAGGATTTTGCGTGCTTCGCCGATATCCGTCCGGTCGTCAGACGAAATGGCCCATGGCAGTTCGATCAGCCATTCCAGATAATTGCGCAGCATGGAATATTCGCCTGACGATTCCGGCATGTTCTTCAGCCTATTCAGCTCTTTTCGGGCATGTATCTGCACTTCTTCCGGCATATGCGCCTTGTCGATCTTCTCGGAAAGTTCGGCCGCTTCGGAAGATGCGTCGTCGATTTCTCCAAGCTGATTCTGGATGGTCTTGAGCTGTTCACGCAGGAGGGCTTCACGGTGACGGTTGTCAAGCCGGTTTTTTGTCTGTTCATCAATGTCCTTGCTGACTTTGAGAATTTCAAGCCGATAGGCCAGATGGGACAGAAGTTTGTCGATGCGTGTTTTCAGATCTGCCGTTTCCAGAATTTCCTGTTTTTCTTCCGGCGTCAAATCCATCAGTCCGGTCATCAGATCGGCAAGCAGTGCAGCGGAGGTCACATTGCCCAGCGAATCAGATAATTCCTGCGGGACTTGCGGCAACATCCGGAGAGTTTCCAGCGCACGCTGTTTCAACTGTACCATGCGGCCCTGGATATCGACATTATCTTCCGGTTCGTCCGGTATTTTCTCAATCCGTGCAACCATAAACGGATAATCGTCGAGCAATTCGACGAGGCGGAAACGGCTTTCGCCTTGGCAGACGATATGATGCGCTTCGGATGATGCGGCGACGTAACGCAAAATGCTGGCCGTCGTGCCGACCGGATAGAGGTCTGCCTGTCCGGGGTTGGCGATTTCCGGATTTCTTTGCAGGACAATCCCGATCTGACGGTCGGTTTTCATGGCAGCCTGCGCCGCCAGCAAGGATTTTTCACGGGCAATGGTGACCGGAATGACCATACCCGGAAAAAGAACCATGTTCCGGACAGGAATAACGATCAGGGCATCGTCCGGAATGGGCGGATAGATATTTTTTTCTCCTGCAGACGATATCGTCTCGTTTGGATTATCTGTATGGTTTTCCGGTGATGAAGAAAATTTTTCAAGTGCTGGTGTTGTCATAATTCACCTGTCATCCTAATTTGCTCAGTACCAGGCGCAGGCATCCGTTTTTCAGGGAATTTTCGGATATCTGGTAATGTCCATTTGGCAGACTGATCCGTTTTTCGAAACGGCCATAAGGGATTTCAAGACGCCTGATAACAGTGTCCGGACTGATTGCAATCTGTCTTTCTCCTACGATATGAATCGCATCGTTTTCCGTGACAACCGTTACTTCTGACGGACTGACTCCGGGAAGAGCGACCTGTATCAGCAGGTAACGGCCAGTTTCAAGTATATCGACAGGGGGTTCCCAGACTGGACCGGACGGTTTCGGTTTGCCCAACTGGAAAAAATGCCGATGGAGTTGGTTGGCCTGTTCCAGCATTTTCAGTGCCTGTAACCACATGGGGCCGGCTGGATCTCGAAACTTCATAATCTCGTTTTCCGTTCAGGTTAAATGAAACATGAAACAAAATGATCAATGTTGCACGGAAGTGGAAAATCCGCAAGCAGTTCGACTGCATACCATCGTATATGGCGGAAAAAGCCGCTTGTGGTTTAACAAACGATTTAAATATTAGAAAAAAGTGCCATAATTCCACCATATGGCAATACCGTTGCAAGTCGTTCTATTTCCTGAGTATATGGGCGCTGTTTCAGATTATTCAAGAACCGGGTTTTCCAATGGATGCGGTGGCTTATCGGAATGGACGCATAAAATCGGGGCGTTTGCCGGTGTTAACAGGCAAGGTTTGAGACTAGAATACGAATCTTTGTAATTTGGTGTTTCGGAGTTGTGATTGAAAAATTATCCTCATCCCATCATTGCACGTGAAGGCTGGTTTTATATCATCATCTCGTTTGCCGTTACCATAGCCGTGACGTATAAATGGGGTGTCTGGTCGCTGCCACTCTGGTTGGTCAGCCTGTTTGTATTACAGTTTTTCCGTGATCCGGGCAGAATGGTTCCGAACATTGAGAACGCCGTTCTGTCGCCGGCCGATGGCCGTATTGTCGTGATCGAAAAAACGGAAGATATTTACGGAAAACGTGAAGCGTTGAAAATCAGTGTATTCATGAACGTTTTCAACGTCCATTCCAACCGTTCTCCCGTCGATGGCAAGGTGGAAAGCATTCATTATTTTCCGGGAAAGTTCGTCAATGCTGATCTTGACAAGGCCTCGCTTGAAAATGAACGCAATGCGTTGCTCATTACGGCAAGAAACGGCCAGATGGTCACCTGTGTCCAGGTCGCCGGTCTTGTCGCACGGCGGATTCTCTGTTACGTGAAAGAAGGCGATACCGTGCGGAAAGGACAGCGTTTCGGTTTTATACGGTTCGGTTCGCGGGTTGACGTCTATCTGCCACTTTCCGCAAGACCGAAAGTAAGCGTTGGTGATAAAGTTTATGCAACTGAAACCGTTTTGGCTGAATTGTAGGAACGAACTGTCGGTCGTACCAATGTACGAGCATCCGGAAACACGATATACAGTTTGCTATTTTGGTGGAGAATGCGCATGACCCAGCAGGAACAACCCCGTACCGGATTGGATTCGACACGCGCGAGATTGCTGCGGAGAAAAGGTATATACCTGTTGCCGAATGCCATTACCATTTCGTCGCTGTTCTGCGGTTTTTATGCCATTGTCATGTCTTTGAATCTTGAATTCAGGCAGGCGACGGTTGCCATATTCATATCCATGGTTCTGGACAGCATGGATGGCCGTGTCGCACGTTTGACCAGAACGCAAAGCGAATTCGGGGCGCAGCTCGACAGTCTGGCCGATATGGTGGCGTTCGGCGCCGCGCCAGCGCTTGTCGTTTATGAGTGGTCGCTCAAGGGCATGGGACGAATCGGGTGGGTTTCCGCCTTTGTTTTCTGTGCCTGCGCCGCATTGAGACTGGCAAGGTTCAATACCAATATCGCCATTGTGGACAAGCGGTACTTTCAGGGACTTCCCAGTCCGGCAGCTGCGGCACTGGTTGCGGGGTTTATCTGGCTGATGGATGACATGGGTTTTTCAGGTAGTGATTTTTACTGGACATCCTGGATTCTGACGCTTTATGCCGGTCTGACGATGGTATCGAATGTTCCGTTTTACAGCTTCAAGGTCATGGACATCCGAAAATCGGTGCCGTTCATAGCCGTCATACTGGTGGTGCTGATCTTTGTCGCGATCTCGTTTGATCCGCCGAAAGTACTGTTCTGTCTGTTTGTCCTGTATGGTATATCCGGTTACGTTGTTTATCTCTGGCACAGGATAAAGGGAAAGCCTGTCAGCATTGTCCAGACAAAAGTGGAACAGCATGACGGAGAAGAATGAGGTAAACTCGCGATTTGCAAGTAAGATACAATTCAGCGATATCGGGGACGGTGTTTTAAAAAATATTGCATGAATTGAAAAAGGAGCTTATAGTTTTTTTCATGAATACCGGAACTTTCAATTCTTCGTTCAATTCCTGTGGCGGCACGTTTTCCCGCCTGTCACTATTGCTCGTCCTAGCACGCCAGGCGTGCTGATATCTCTCTTTTTGACAATCAGGAACCTTTATGGCTCCCGTCCAAGAGATGGGGGAAAGACAGGGTTCCGTTCCAGTTTAACAATCAATTCTCGAATTATCCAAAGGAGCACATCATGGCCGGCACACCAGCAGATTCGGCAGAAAAAATCATCATATTTGATACTACGTTGCGCGACGGGGAACAAGTCCCGGGCAGCCAGCTGAATACACTTGAAAAAATCGAAGTCGCCAGAGCTCTGGATGCATTGGGTGTCGATGTTATTGAAGCCGGTTTTCCGATTTCCAGTCCGGGCGATTTCAAGTCGGTCGTCGAAATTTCCAAGGTTGTTGAAAGGCCGGTCATTTCAGCATTGACACGCGCTATCGAGAAAGATATCGATGTAGCCGCCGACGCGCTGAAATATGCCAAAAAAGGACGGATTCATACGGGTATCGGTACATCACCATACCATATTTATTCCAAATTCAATTCGACGCCCGAACAGATTCTCGAACGGGCTGTCAAAATGGTCAAATATGCCAGAAAATATGTGGATGATGTCGAATTCTTTGCGGAGGATGCAGGGCGCAGCGACAATGAATTCCTTGCACGCGTTGTCGAAGCCGTCATCGCGGCCGGTGCGACCGTCATCAATATCCCGGATACGACGGGTTACTGCACGCCTTACGAGTACGGTGCGAAAATCAAGTATCTGAAAGACCATGTCGCCAATGTCGATCGTGCCATTCTGTCCGCTCATTGTCATAATGATCTGGGTATGGCGACAGCCAATTCGCTGGCCGGTATCATGAATGGTATCCGTCAGGTCGAATGCACGATCAACGGTATCGGTGAACGGGCAGGCAACACATCACTTGAAGAAATCGTCATGATTCTGAAATGCCGCAAGGATATCCCGGCATATACCGATATCGATACCACCAAGATCATCAAGACATCGCGTCTCGTATCCAATCTGATGCGCATGCCTGTACAGCCGAACAAGGCGATTGTCGGACGGAACGCTTTTGCCCATTCGTCAGGTATCCATCAGGATGGCGTACTTAAAAACCGTGAGAATTATGAGATTATCGATCCGGCCGATATCGGAGTCAGTGATTCCTCGATTGTGCTGACTGCACGCAGCGGTCGCGCGGCACTGGATCATCACCTCCGCCGTCTGGGATATGAACTCTCGCATGCCGAACTGGATGTCGCCTATAGCAAATTCCTTGTGCTGGCTGATGCCCAGAAATCCGTTTCCGACGATGATCTTCGCAAGCTGGCCGGAACCGGAATCGTGGAAGATGCCAGAAGAATCAAGCTGGATTATCTCCAGGTCGTTTGCGGAAAGAATGCCATTCCGATGGCGACCGTTCGTCTTGTCATTGACGGCGAATCCTGTATGGCGACCGCTGCCGGCAATGGTCCGATTGATGCATCGATCAACGCTGTACGCCAGTTGATTACACAGAAGGTCACGCTGGAAGAATTCCTAATCCAAGCATTCACACGTGGTACAGATGATGTCGGAAAGGTTCATATCCAGGTGGAAAACAAGGGCAAGGTTTACTACGGTTTTTCCGCGGATACGGACATCATCACCGCTTCGGTCAATGCCTATATCGATGCGGTTTCAAAAATTATCTGATTGTCGCAGAAACAAAAAAGGATGCGAGACATCGCATCCTTTTTTAAGGGTGTTCAAAAGCCGATTCCGATACCGATGCCTAGGTCTCCGGAGCCTCCGAAGAAACCGTTGTCACGCAGATAGAGAGGATCTTGGCCATTCTCCATTCCCCTGACAATTCCGCTGGAATCAAAATAAATATGCATCATGGAATTCCAGATGCCTTCTTCCTTGTACCGGTAAGACCATGCTTCCTGTTTCTTCAGCGGCAAATACGCTGTTTCCGTCGGATGGCCTATCGTCCGCAAAACGTCGTTCTTGTTGAACTGGTTGACCTTGATGGTCGCGAATTTTTCCTTGGTTCTGACATTTTCATAGGAGATCAGCTTGCCGTCAGGTCCGATTCTCGCCATATAAGCGTATTGTGACCATTCACTGACGGGCCACTCGAGCACTTTTGTATCACCGTCCGGATACTCGATTGCCGGCGGACCGTTCCGGGCGATGACTTGCTGTACAGGCATACCTGGGGTCAGGGAAGGACCGAGTACGGAAGCGCAGCCGGTCAGCACGAACGAACCTGCCAGAACGCAGGCAAGAAAAGGATGTTTCATGATGACTCCTTGAAGAAATTGCCGGTTTTTGCCGGCAATTCGTTATTTGCGAATGTACATGGGGTCCTGACCGTTTTCCATTCTTCTGACGATACCTTGCGAGTCGAAATAAATATACATCATGGAATTCCAGATACCGTCTTCCTTGTACCGGTAAGCCCATACTTCACGATCGATCAGGGGCAGATAATCGGTTTCGGTCGGATGGCCTACCGTTTTCAGCACGTCATTTTTGCCGGCATGGTTTATGCGGATGGTATCGAATTTTTCGCGTGTCAAAACCTGTTCGTAGGAAATCAGTCGTCCGTCCGGGCCGATTCTGGCCATGTATGCATATTGCGCCCAGGGCCCGACGGACCATTCCAGAAGCCGTGTATCGCCTTCAAGGTATTCGGCATCCGGAGTGCCTTTTAACGCGATGACTTCTTCTGCAGGTGTTCCCGGGGCGGGAGTTGAAAAGATGGAAGCGCAGCCCGAAAGTGTCAGGGACAGGATCAATGTCGTCAACAATGCTGGTCGTTTCATGGTGATTCCCTGTAATGGTTCAAACTTTTACAGTTCTTATTGTACAGAAAACGCTTTTCCGGTATACTGCCCTACCGGTCAGTTTGACCGGTATTTATATTGTTTGTTCACGGCAGAGGGGGTGCGTACTCCGTCCGTCGCATGTGAGGATTAATATTATGGCATTGCTTAAAGAAGACAAGGCTGCTATCGTGTCTGAAAATGCACGCAGTCAGAACGATACAGGTTCTCCTGAAGTACAGGTGGCCCTGTTGACGGCACGCATCAATGATCTGAATGGCCATTTCAAGGTGCATACCAAGGATCATCATTCCCGTCGCGGACTGATCAAGATGGTTAACCGTCGCAAGGATTTGCTGGCTTATCTGCGTAAGAAAGATATCAACCGCTATCGTGATCTGATTGCAAAACTCGGCCTGAGAAAATAATCGTTGTCACGAGCTGGAAAGTCTTTATGAAATGCCTGCGTCAATATTTGACGCGGGCATTTCGTTATGGATATGGCCGGTCCAGTGTGCGGGATGCCATGATTTGTCGATATTGATCGTTTATTGTAATGAGGTGAACGGCAGCGCCTGAAAACCTGCCGGCAAAAATGAAAGGAATTACATGTTTAACAAAGTAAGCAAAACTTTCCAGTACGGTCAGCATACCGTTACGCTGGAGACCGGTGAAATTGCGCGCCAGGCCAGCAGCGCAGTGGTAGTGTCCATGGACGATACCGTCGTGCTGGCAACTGTTGTAGCGAAAGATGATATCAAGCCCGGACAGGATTTTTTCCCCTTGACGGTTGACTATATTGAAAAAAGTTATGCGGCCGGCCGTATTCCGGGCAGTTTCTTCAAACGTGAAGGTCGTCCGTCCGAAAAGGAAACGTTGACTTCACGCCTGATTGACCGTCCGATCCGTCCCCTTTTTCCGGACGGGTATTTCAACGAGGTTCAGGTCATCATTCATGTACTTTCGGTCAATCCGGAAATCGATCCGGATATCCCTTCCATGATTGCGGCATCTGCGGCATTGTGTGTTTCCGGAATTCCTTTCAATGGACCTTTGGGCGCAGCAAGGGTCGGGTATATTGACGGACAGTATGTATTGAATCCGACCACATCGCAGTTGCCGTTATCCCAGCTGGATCTGGTTGTCGCGGGAACCGAACAGGCTGTCCTGATGGTCGAATCCGAAGCGAAGGAACTGCCGGAAGACGTCATGCTCGGGGCGGTCGTGTTCGGCCATGAACAGATGAAGGTGGTTATCGATGCCATTGATGAGCTGGTGCGTGATGGCGGCAAACCGGAAGTGGAATGGGAACCGCCTGCCAGAAACGAGGAACTGATCGCCGCTGTTACTCGGATCGCGGAACCGGAATTGCGCAAGGCATACAAGATCCGTCAGAAGCAGGCACGGTCAAGCGAGTTGCGCCATATTTATGAAAGAGTGAACCAGACTTTGGCGGAAGAGGCGGAAGCTAGGGGAGAAACAGCGCCGGATACAGTCGAAGTCGGCAATATCCTGTTCGATCTGGAAGCCAGGATTGTCCGTTCGCAGATTCTGGATGGCGAACCGCGTATTGATGGACGCGATACCCGTACAGTTCGTCCGATTACCATCCGTACCGGTGTCCTGCCGAGGACGCATGGTTCGGCTTTGTTCACCCGTGGGGAAACACAGGCACTTGTTGTCGCTACATTGGGAACATCCCGTGACAACCAGAAAATCGACGGATTGATGGGTGAATACAGCGATGCTTTCATGATGCATTACAATATGCCCCCTTTTGCCACCGGCGAAACAGGTCGCGTCGGTACGCCGAAACGCCGTGAAATCGGACATGGCCGTCTGGCGAAACGCGCGCTTGTGGCTTGTCTGCCGTCACAGGATGAATTCAGCTATTCCATACGTCTGGTTTCGGAAATCATGGAATCGAACGGATCTTCATCCATGGCTTCCGTTTGCGGTGGTTCGCTGGCACTGATGGATGCCGGTGTACCGGTCAAGACGCACGTTGCAGGGATTGCCATGGGGCTGATTAAGGAGAGCAACAAATTTGCGGTATTGACCGACATTCTGGGTGATGAGGACCATCTGGGTGACATGGATTTCAAAGTGGCAGGAACGGCCAATGGTGTGACCGCACTGCAAATGGATATCAAGATCCAGGGGATTACCAAGGAAATCATGCAGGTGGCGCTGGCACAGGCCAAAGAAGGACGTATGCATATTCTTGGCAAAATGCAGGAAGCTATGCCTCACTTCAAGACGGAACTGTCCAGCTTCGCCCCTCGTCTGATAACCATGCGCATCAATCCGGAAAAAATCCGTGACGTTATTGGAAAGGGCGGCGCCGTTATCCGTGCATTGACCGAAGAAACAGGCGCGCAGATTGATATCAGTGACGACGGCATCGTGACGATTGCATCAGTCGATGCCGCTGCCGGTCAGGAGGCCAAGCGCCGTATTGAGGAATTGACTGCTTCGGTTGAAGTCGGAAAAATCTATGACGGTACCGTCTTGAAATTGCTAGACTTCGGCGCTATTGTTCAGATATTGCCGGGCAAGGACGGGTTGTTGCATATCAGCCAGATTGCCAATGAACGCGTCAATGCGGTTTCCGATTATCTGGAAGAAGGTCAATCGGTTCGCGTCAAGGTGCTTGAAACCGATGAACGTGGCCGTATCAAATTGTCCATGAAAGCGGTGGCGGCCGAGGAAAATCCGGCCTCGGCAGAATGAGCGGTTTTTCCGTTTCCGATCAGAGGACAGGAAAAAATTGAAGCGGAAGCCTCCCGGATACCGTCCGGGAGGATTTTTGTTTGATTCGGAACTGCAGCACCGGCCGAAAACCGGTCTGTCCGTTGACACTGATATTTAAAAGGACCTTTCTTGAAGGACTGATCGTACGATCCGTCGGTCTGGCATGCTTGCATGGCATACGAAGTCATGCGGGTGACTTCAATAAATCGTTCCCTTTTAACACCATCCCGAAGGGGGGAATTGAATATGAAAGCAATTGAAATTATCAACCAGGGGTCGGCCGGATATTTGCAGCGGACTGAAAGGCCAATTCCGGTTGCCAAGGAAGGCGAAGTACTGATCAAGGTTCATGCTGCGGGAATCAACCGGCCGGATGTGCTGCAGCGTATTGGCCGCTATGTGGTTCCGAAAGGTGCGCCTGACATTCCAGGGTTGGAGATAGCCGGTGAGATTGTCGGTGGCGACGTTTCCGGCAGCGATTTCAAAACAGGCGATATGGTATGTGCCCTTGTACAGGGCGGTGGATATGCCGAATACTGTACGGCCTGTACGAAGCTGTGTCTTCCCGTACCGGAAGGGCTGACACCTGTTGAAGCCGCTTCATTGCCAGAAACCTACTTCACGGTCTGGAGCAATGTGTACGATATGGGAGGGCTGAAGGGAAACGAAAGTTTTCTGGTTCAGGCAGGTGCTTCCGGTATTGGTGTCGCGGCCATCCAGATGGCGAATGCCATGGGACATCGTGTTTTTGCAACGGCCAGAACGGAAGAAAAATGCCGTGCCTGTGAAAAACTGGGGGCGGAACGGTGCATCAATTCCACTACCGAGAATTTTGCGGAATATATCAAGAAAGCGACAGATGGAAAAGGCGTTGATGTCATTCTGGATATTATCGGCGCAGCCGTACTGGACAAGGAAATCGACTGTCTTGCCGATGAAGGGCGGCTTGTTCTGATTGCGTATCTGGGAGGGAGACTGGGAACGGTTGATCTGGCGCAGATCGTCCACCGGCAACTGATGGTGACCGGTTCAACCCTGCGTCCCCGTTCCAATGAATTCAAGGCAAAAATCGCCGAAAACCTGAAAAAGCATGTCTGGCCACTGATCGGGGAAGGTAAGATCAAGCCGGTCATTTACAAGGTGTTTCCATTGGCCGAAGCGATGCAGGCACAGAAACTGATGCAGTCAAATACCCATTTCGGGAAAATCGTGCTTCAGGTCATCTGATCTGGCCGGGCTGTATTTTCAGGGGACATGGCGTTTCTGAAAGACCAGATCCCAGATACCGTGCCCCAGTCTCAATCCTCGTTTTTCGAATTTGGTAACCGGGCGGTAGTCCGGTCTTTCCGCGTAACCGGATGCCGTATTGACCAGTGACGGTTCTGCATTCAGCACATCAAGCATCTGTTCGGCATAATTCTGCCAGTCGGTGGCACAATGCAAATAGCCGTTATCGCGCAGACGGGTCGTCAGGAGATGGACGAAACCAGGCTGGATCAGGCGGCGTTTGTGATGTCGTGCCTTGTGCCACGGGTCCGGAAAAAAAACATGCACACCATCCAGTGAATTTTCGGAAATCATTTCTTCGAGCACCTCGACGGCATCGTGCTGGATAATCCTGATATTGGATAACTGTTTTTCATCGATCAGTTTCAAAAGACTGCCGACTCCGGGGGAGTGTACCTCAACGCCAATAAAATTCAGCTCAGGCCGGTTTGCAGCGATGGTTGCCGTTGTTTCACCCATACCGAAACCGATTTCAAGAACGGTTTTTGCCTCACGACCGAACAGTTTCGTGTAATCGAGGGCGGTCTTGTCAAAAGGGATGCAGAATTTCGGACCAAGCTCGTTGATGGCCCGTTCCTGGCCGGTCGACAATCGGCCTGCACGTGTCACAAAACTGCGGATTCTGCGGATTTCCGGATTGAAAAACATCGGTTTTCCGGATTTATGGCTGATTGGCTTGTCTGGCATGATCTGAAAAAAGATGAAAGAAGAACAAAAGCGAGCGTCATTTTACGCAGGTTTGAAAAGCTTTGGAACAGATGTACCGTGGTTGTTGGTGATACCGGCATGTGGAACAACAGAGGTTTCATTGAAAGAATCAGGCAATAAATCAAGAGAAATATCTCTGTCTTTTTTGTATTGCCGGATTTAATCTGGCCATGTTCATCAGAAAGAAGACGATCGGAAACCATCAATAGGAAGTATTTGTGGCAAATACATGATGCTGGACAAATGAAACAGGGACTGAAAAAAATGGCCGTCATTTTCCTGTCGGTAGGCATCTGTCTGATATTGGCAGCCTGTGTTTTCATGAATCGTACAGAATTCGGAAAAAATCCCGAAGGAATGTATCTGGAAGCTGTCCGGAATTCCCCGAATTTTCGTGAGGGTGAATTCAGGAACCTGATACCGACACCGCTGTTTACTGATGACAGTACGGTTTTTTCCGTTATTATAAAAAGCCTGTTCATGAAACAGGACAAACTTGTTCCTGCGGAAACACTGCCTGCTGTCAAAACAGATTTGCACTCGCTGGGACGCGATAAGGATATCGTCATATGGCTGGGCCACTCATCCTATTATCTGCAGCTTGACGGAAAACGGATACTGGTCGATCCGGTATTCAGTTCTTACGCCAGCCCGTTTTTTCTGTTTAATCGGGCATTTGAAGGAACCCGTATCTATCAGGTATCCGATATGCCGGATATCGATTATCTGCTGATTACTCACGATCATTGGGATCATCTCGATTATCCGACTGTCAGAATGCTGGAAACACATGTCGGAAAAGTCATTTGTGGGATGGGGGTTGGTTCACATCTGCGTGCGTGGGGCTATCCTGCGGACAAGATTGTGGAGGCAGACTGGTTTACCGGACTGGAATACGATGACGGGCTGCGTATTCATGTTCTTCCGGCACGTCACTTTTCCGGAAGAGGACTGGTACGTAACCGGACATTGTGGGTCAGCTTCGCATTGGAGTCACAGGAGCGGCGTATTTTTATCAGTGGCGATACCGGTTATGGTCCACACCTGAAACAGATTGGTGAGCTGTTCGGCGGATTTGATCTGGCCATTCTGGAAAACGGTCAGTATGACAGTCGCTGGCCCTATATTCACATGATGCCGGAAGAAACAACCATGGCAGCGGTTGAACTTGGTGCCAAAGCACTTTTGCCTGCACATGCAGGGAAATTCGCAATATCGAACCACGCATGGGATGAACCGTTCATCCGGTTGGCCGAAGTAAGTCGTCACGAGCCTTACAGGCTGTTGACGCCGGTCATTGGTGAACCGGTCTGTCTGGATAATGAAAAACAGACGTTTTCGTACTGGTGGGAACTCTACAAATAATATGCCAGTGTTCGGTTACCATGTCGCTCCGGCAATGGAGACAGGCCATTTCAGTGTATAAACGGGCCTGTTGCTGTGCAAACCGCGCTGACAGCCTGTAAATATGCTGTGGGCGATTTTTGAGTGGCCGGGACTTTTTGCGGTTTCAGTTTTTCTTCACAAGGAAATAGCGTAACCAGCAGGCCAGTGCAATGATCAGAACGACGATGGATATGATCCATATGGTCATTCCTTTTCCCAGCATGACAAGAGGAACGGCAAGTGATGTCCAGAATCCGCCACTCGTGACAGGTTCATGCAAAAGCTGTTTATAACCGAACGCTGCTGTCGCGACCGTTTTGTTTTCCGGATCGACAGTCCGCAGTAGCATCAACCCGGTCGCGGTCACTCCCATGGCTTGCCCGAATTCGGCGATGGAGCGTTCGAACCATGCGTTCTCGAAGATGCGCTGACCGATGTACATGACGACAAAAAACGTTCCAGATGATGCCGGCCAGTACAAGAATGGATAGAGGCGCCCAGTACGCGATGACGAATTCGGGTCTGATGGACGCAATGCCTGCCACGACCAGAAAATCCAGAGCGGTGCCGGTGATGTGTTTCATCTGGTTGTGATCGGCGAGCATATCGAGTCGTGCCTTGCGCAGAAACAACTGTAGGAGAACACCCACGACCATGCAGAGAGGAAACAGAGGCAGACTCTGCATGATATGAAGCTCGCTGAAAGATGACGGCGTTATTCTGTCAGTCAGGATCAATAGCTGTTTGATTCCGTAACCGATCAGAATGGCGACACTAACCAGTGAGATATGCAGTGCAAGGGAATCGACCATGTCGGAAGAAACGGTCTGTTTCACGGCACGGCAGAAGGCTGCTCATCGGAGAGAAAGAAACCGATGCGTTCCGCTTTGCTCTTGTTGTCGAATGTCCGGATGTTGTTTTTGACGAATCTGCAGCGAACGGCAATACTGACGAGAATCATTCCGATGACAATTCCCAGCACCATTCCGAAGGTAGCGACGGTATAGCCAAGGTCAGCTCCTGCCGGCCAGCTCAGCTCGTGGAAAGTGTCGGTCAGGCCGCCGACAGTGCCATGACTGCCTTCGAAATCGATTTCCAGCAGGTTGCCGAAAACATCCGGCACGTTGAAGACAGGCGCCAGCAGGAAAAAAACAAGTCCCAACACAACAACGTATTGTCCCCATGCGATGATCTGGCCGAAGCAGAATTGGGGTGCTGCCAGACGCCAGATTTTTTTCAGTGATGCCTGGGTCGTTCCGAGAAAAAGGCCGGCAAATACAATATTGATCAGAAATCCCGGCAATTTTTCGAAGCCTGCAAACCATTCAGGTGACAACAGATGTTCGAAAGTATTGATAATGATGAGGCCAGTGGAACTGGCAATGACGGAAGAAGGAATAAAAAACGCTGGAAAACCGGAAAATATGACCGGATGGCAATCCCCATTATCAAGAATACACAGATGGTGCAGAAAGACATAATGGCAGCCATGAAAAACTTTCGTATGAAAACAGTCAGTGACTGGACTGACGGGTTAACTGAAAAAACAAACCGACAGATATACAGGAATTCTAGGTCCTGTCTGATCGGCTGTCAGTTGTGATCGCCATGAAAAGACCGGGTTTGCAGACTTTTTCATGATTGTGATCAGTCTTTTTCTGTCAGAAGGAACTTTTGCTCTTTATTGCGAAATGAAAAATGGATTCTAACAACAAACGCTGGATCGGGATAAATGGCAAAAAGACAACGAAAAACCCGCTGCAAGCGGGTCTTTTCCTTAGGCTTGGCATTGTCTATCTGTTTGGGTACAAGTGTCGGAATACGTTTTGCCATATGGGTAGAAATAGGTAGATGAAAAAATGGGAAGATAAAATATCTGCCCTAAAAAACTACCCAAAATCGTCAGCTTCGGCAATACCGCATTAGACCCTATAAAACAAAAAACCGCGTAAACACTTGGTTTTACACGGTTTTTTATACTGTATCAGACTGCTTTGAACTAACTGCTGGTGCCCACGGAGGGATTTGAACCCCCACACCTCGCGGCACATGGACCTGAACCATGCGCGTCTACCAATTCCGCCACGTGGGCATTTTTCAACATCCGATATTATATTTGCATTCAGCGGGATTGAACAGTCATAATTTGCTGACAATCTTTTTTGATCTGCAAAAGCAAAGCCGCCATTATAACCTGATATGCAAATGTGTCAATCATCTTGCCTAATTTGGCAAAAAAAAGGAAGATGAGACTGTTGCGTTGTTGCTATTGAATAATTTTGGACTAGAAATCTTTTGAAAAAATATCCATATCCCATTCCCGGTCGGGAAGAAATCATTGAAGTCCTGCGTGAAGCGAATAGGGGGCGAAGTGTGAAAACCATCGCCAGAGAGCTGCATGTCAAGAAAACCGAGATTGACAGTTTGCTGAAACGTCTTGATGCCATGGAACGTGACGGGCAGCTGATGTGTGATCCAGAGGGGAATTACAAGGTCAATACATCGGCCCGGTTCATTACCGGATATATTCATTCCCATCCGGATGGTTATGGTTTTGTCATCCGCGATGACGGAGGTGAAGACATATTCCTGTCGGAAAACGAGATGCAGAAGGTGATGCATAACGACAGAGTTCAGGTCCGTATTGTTAGTACGGATAAAAAAGGCAGACCAGAAGGTGTGATCGTGTCGGTGATCAGCCGTGCCCATACCCATATTGTCGGCCGGCTGGTCAATGAGAGCGGCGTCTGGCTGATTGTCCCCGAGGACAGGCGTATCGTGCATGATATTCTTGTCGATGGTTCTCCGGGAAATGCCAAGGCCGGACAGATCGTCAATGCGCAGCTGGTATCCCAGCCGTCACGTTATACACAGCCGGTAGCGAGAATTGTTGAAGTACTGGGCAATATTGACGATCCGGGCATTGAAATCGAGATTGCTGTCCGGAAGTTCGGTTTGCCTCATCTTTTTTCGAGGGAAGCCCTTCTGGAAGCGGACAAGTTGCCTGATCAGGTCGGCCCGGATGATTATGAGGGTCGGGTCGATTTGCGCGATATTCCCCTGGTCACGATTGATGGCGAAGATGCACGTGATTTTGATGATGCCGTTTACTGCGAGCCGGTCAAATTGGCTGATGGGGATGGTTACCGCCTGATCGTGGCCATTGCCGATGTCAGCCACTACGTCAGGCCGAATACGCCTCTGGACAAGGACGCCCTTCTGAGGGCGACATCGGTTTATTTTCCACGCCGAGTCATTCCCATGTTGCCGGAAAAACTGTCGAATGGGCTTTGTTCACTGAATCCCGGTGTGGACAGGCTTGTTCTGGTATGTGATGTGCTGGTCTCGTCTGAAGGCAAGTTGCAGGCTTACCAGTTTTATCCTGCCGTTATGCATTCGGCCGCACGGCTGACTTATACCGAAGTGGCCGCCGTCCTGAAGAACCAGCGGGGGCCGGAAGCCGCCATTTATGCCAGTCTCGTTTCGCATCTCATGAATCTGTATGGCTTGTACAAGGTATTGGCCGGTGCGCGGGAAAAACGGGGGGCAATTGATTTTGAGACGGTTGAAACGTATATCGTCAGCAATGATGCGGGAAAGATCGAAAAGATTCTGCCGCGAGTCCGTAACGATGCGCACAAGCTGATAGAAGAGTGCATGCTGGCGGCCAATGTTTGCGCGGCTGATTTCATTACGCGCCATCATCATCCGGGCACTTACCGTGTCCATGCGCAACCGAACGAGCAGAAACTCGAACAGGTCAGATCGTTTCTGGCACAGATCGGATTATCTCTGGGAGGAGGAGATTCGCCTGCGCCTTCCGATTATGCAACCCTGATCAAACAGATCGAGCCGAGGGGCGATGCGCCGTTATTGCAGACCATGCTGCTCCGTTCCATGCAGCAGGCCATGTACAGTCCGGAGAATATCGGCCATTTCGGACTGGCCTACGAAGCGTATACTCACTTCACCAGTCCGATACGGCGATATCCCGATTTGCTGACGCATCGGGTCATCAAGGCTGTTCTGAAAGGAAATCGTTATCTTCCCCAGGGAATTGACTGCCGTTTGCTGAATTCGAACGTACCCAGTTCGATACGCAAACAGATGCTCAAGGAAAAATCGGGCGGCAATAAAAAGGCAAATGCGGAGGAGGCCATCTGGGAAGCGTTCGGATTGCACTGTTCCGCCAATGAAAGGCGCGCTGATGACGCATCACGAGATGTCGAGGCATGGCTCAAATGTTATTTCGTTCGCGACAAGCTCGGAGAGCATTTTACCGGAACGATTTCCGGCGTGACCGGTTTCGGCATTTTCGTCCAGCTTGATGATCTCTTTATCGAAGGAATGGTACATGTGACCGATCTGGGCAACGACTATTACCATTTCGATGAAATCCGTCATGAATTGTGCGGGGAACGGACCGGCGTCCGCTATCAGCTGACTGACCGGGTGATTGTGCAGATTAGCAGGGTGGATATGGATGCGCGCCAGATCGATTTGCTGGTTGTCGATGGACCGTTCAAGGCGGAAGACAGCAAAGACGGCAAGGCTCCTGCCGCACAGCCCGGACAGCATGTCATATTCGATCGTTACAAAAAAAGGAATATTGCAACGATCACGGAAAAGGATGCGAAAGTTCAGCCTGTCCGGAACGGACGGAAACAACGGTCGCGTTGAAGGATACTTTTGTTTGGCGACAGATAAAAATGAAAAACAGGATCATATTCGGATTTCATGCGGTCACTTCACGTCTGCGTCATGAGGCGTCTTCTGTCGAAGAACTTTATGCGGATACCGGACGGACAGACCGGCGCATGCAGGATTTGCTGAAAATGGCCCGGGCTGTCGGCGTGCGTATTATTTCCGCAGACAGTCAGCGGCTGGACAAAATGACAGGAACTCGTCGCCATCAGGGAGTAGTCGCCATGGCTGCGCCATTGTCACTGGCGCGCAATCTGGACGAATTGCTGGACGCTATCGAAGGCGCTCCGCTTTTGCTGGTTCTGGACGGGATTACTGATCCGCACAATCTGGGGGCATGTCTCCGGGTCGCCGACAGTGTCGGCGTGCATGGAGTCATCGCACCGAAGGACCGTTCTGTCGGTATCAATGCAACGGTCGAGAAAGTGGCCAGTGGCGCGGCAGAAACAGTACCGTACATTACAGTGACCAATCTGGCCAGAACGCTTCGCCATTTGAAGGAGCGCGGTATCTGGGTGGTAGGAACAGCGGATGATTCCGGAAAAAGCCTGTACGAACCGGATTATTCCGGAGCGACAGCGTTTGTCATGGGGTCGGAGGGTGAAGGCATGCGCCGTCTGACGAGGGAAACCTGTGACGAACTGGTCGCCATACCGATGTTCGGGGCGGTTGAAAGCCTGAACATTTCTGTTGCATCCGGAATCTGTCTTTATGAGGCGCGGCGGCAGCGTCTCATGAAAATGCGATAACAGGGGGGGATAATAATCGTGCACATTTTTACCGAAACGGTTATTATCTTGCTCCCGGATTGTTAATTATCGTCTGCAACATGTTTCGTCATCTTCGCGAAGATATCAAAAGCATCATTGAACGTGATCCCGCCGCCCGTAATGCGTGGGAGGTTCTGACCTGTTATCCGGGATTCCAGGCCATTCTGGTTCATCGTGCCTCGCACTGGTGCTGGAATCATGGTCTGAAATGGTTTGCACGTTTCTTTTCCCATTTTGCGAGGATTGTAACCGGTATTGAAATCCATCCTGCCGCCGTGATCGGCCGCCGGGTTTTTATTGATCATGGCTGTGGTGTAGTAATCGGTGAAACGGCTGAAGTCGGAGATGATTGCACGATCTATCAGGGCGTGACGCTGGGAGGCACTTCACTTAGCAAAGGCAAAAAACGTCATCCTACCTTGGAGAGGGGCGTCATCATCGGAGCAGGTGCGAAAGTGCTGGGCAGTTTCACTGTCGGTGAAATGGCGAAGATCGGTTCCAATGCCGTTGTCGTCAGACCGGTTCCGGCCGGTGCGACAGCAGTGGGCAACCCTGCGCGGATCATTCAGAAAGATGACAGCGGGAGCAAGAACGATGCAGCATCCGTACTTTTTTCTTCCTATGGCATTACACCGAACGAGGACGATCCACTTATCGAGGCATTGCGCGGATTGATCAATAATGCCGCAGCACAGGAACATCAACTGAAAAACATCGTTGCGGCACTGGAAGCGGCGAAAATTCCTCTGGAGACGTTGCCGGAGGATGAAAAAGTCAGTCCGGAACAGCTGAACAAACTTGTCCAGTAACTCTTTCAGCCGTAAAAATTATGACCAGCCTTTCTCGTGAAAGGAATCATGTGGAAAATAATGTCTGAAAGTGCGAATGGTTCGTATTGAATACGATTTTTTCTCTTCATAACGGTTTATTTCATTTTCAGATTTATTTAACATGAATAATGTAATGATTCATCGTTGATAGCGTAAAACAGACGGTTTCCGGTCAACGGTTTTTCCGGTTACGAATGGAGGCGGTGATGCAGAATCACTTGAAAAAAATAAAAGTGAGTGGTTACTTGCTTAAACCCTTTAAATGGATTGTTGTTGCGGTCGTTTTTCTGGTGGTCGCCTATAGTATTGCCGGTTTCTTCGTGATTCCCGGCATAATCGGCGACAAGACGGGACAATTCGTTTCCGAAAAGTTCCGACGAAAACTCGAGTTCAGGAAAATCTCGCTGAATCCTTTTACGTTGACGGTAGAGCTGGATGGCATGCGGTTGACAGAGCCTGAGAATGAGGACAATTTCGCGTCTTTCGACCATTTGACAGTTGATTTGTCGATACAGTCACTTTTCAGGATGGCTCCTGTTGTGGAAGAAATCAAATTGGTCAATCCACAGGTTCATCTCGTCCGCACCGGAAGCAACCATTATAATTTCGACGATTTTGTCGCTTTTGCGATGACACCGAAAAAAGACGATTCGCCGGCTCGGTTTTCCATCAACAATATCCAGATCGTCAATGCGGTGATTGAATTCGATGACTTGCCGAAGAAAAAACAGCATGTCATCGACGAACTGAATATCTCGGTGCCATTCATTTCCTCCATTCCATCGCAGGTTGACATTTTTGTGGATCTGGCAGTCAGCGGGAAATTCAATCAGGAAACGATAGAACTGACAGGAAAAGCGAGACCGTTTTTCAGGGACAAGAATGGAACAGTCAATGTCAGACTGGACAAAATCAATTTGCCTGCATACGTGGACTATTTGCCGTTCCGGCCGAATTTTGTATTGAAAGAAGGTACGGTATCCGTTGATCTCCAGACCGGATTCGGAAAACCGGATGATGAGAAGTTGGAACTCACTCTTGATGGGAACGTGGTTTTCAATTCAATTCTGCTGGCAGAAACAAGTGGCCAGACGGCAGTGAAAATTCCTGAATTGGGAATCGGCATTGCCAGAAGCGATGTACTGTCGGGAAAAATAGGTATTGACCATATCCTGTTGAAGCAACCTGAAGTGTATCTGGATCGCGACAGTGCGGGACAGTGGAATATCGAACGGATGGCGAAATTCGACTTGGAAAACCGCGCAGTGGAAAGCCATTCAGAAGTGGTGAAAAATCAAGGTGAAGAAAAAAAAACGCTGTCGATTTCAGTCAGTTTCGGGAAATTGTCTGTTGAAGGTGGACAGCTTCAGGTTCGTGATCGGACCCGTGTTATTCCGGCCGATTTTTCAGTCGGGAATTTCGGACTGGATGTAGAAGGTGTCGTTCTGGATATTTCCGGTCAAAATGCGTTTGTCAAAAGGGTGGTTTCTACCGGGACACAAATACAGCTTGTACATGAAAGACCGAAATCACGGCAAAACAGAATACAGATTCGCAAAACCGTACAGAAAGCGGCTAGGGAAGCCGGCAAGCAAACTGGATTCGAATTTGATGTGGGCCGGCTTGAGCTGAATGACTGGGGAGTGCATTTTGAGGATCGTACTTCCGGAAAACCGGTTGTGACCAAAGTGAGTGAGTTGAACGTTGCGGTAGACAATCTGTCCAGCCATCAGGAACAGCCGGTCCAGCTGATCGTCAAGGCGAATGTCAACCAGAAAGGGACGATTGCCGCAACAGGCAACATGAATTTGTCGCCGTTCAGGGCAGATCTTGATCTGGATCTCAAGGATGTGGATGTCCGGTTTGTCCAGCCGTATATTGATGATTTCGTCAATTTGTCTGTCAGACAGGCCGAGTTGACCGTGAAGGGCAAATTCCAGCTTTCACAAGCGAAAGACCAGACCATACGAGGGAAATTTTCAGGGGATGCCGGAATCAGCCGTCTGGCGACGGTGGACCAATTAACCAGGCAGCCGTTTGTCAGCTGGAACGCATTGTTCCTGAAAGGGATTCGTGCAGATCTGGCACCGCTTTCCGTCGTTGTTGATCAGGTCAGACTCAACGATTTGATGGCGAGAGTGATCCTGAGTTCGAAAGGACGGCTTAATTTGCAGGATATCCTCAGAAGTGAATCCGGTGGACGCAAGAGTCTGACCGCCAGTGAGGAAAAAAATGAAGTGTCAAATACAGCTGTCCGTTCATCAATAGCAGCAAATGGAACGCAAGGCAGGCAGAAAGGGAAGCAGGATTATTCGATACAGATCAAAAAGTGGCTGATTTCCAATGGAAAAGTGCGGTTTACTGATAATTTCATCAAACCACGTTATACGGCCAATCTGGTCAATTTGCGGGGATCCGTTTCAGGCCTGACGACGAATCCTGAAAAACAGGCTGTCGTGAATGTCGGAGGACGCGTTAACGGCGCACCTCTTGTGATAGCCGGTACGGTCAATCCGTTAAGCGAACGTCTGTCGCTGGATATCAAGGTGCATGTGAAAGGGATGGAACTGGCACAGTTCAGCGCCTATTCCGGCAAGTATATCGGATACGGTATCGAAAAAGGGAAACTTTCTTTCGATGTCGCCTACAAGATTGAAAACGAACAGTTATCTGCAGAAAATTCACTGATTCTGGATCAGTTGACACTGAGCAAGAAAGTTGAAAGCGAGGATGCGGTCAATTTGCCTGTTCGGCTGGCTTTGTCGCTGTTGAAAGACAGAAATGGTGTTATTGATATCAAGCTGCCTATTAGCGGATCGCTGAATGATCCAGAGTTTTCGATAGGCGGAATCATCCTCAGGGTTTTCGTCAACCTTGTCCAGAAGGCCGTGACTGCGCCATTTTCGTTGCTTGCCTCGATCGTGGGTAATGCAGAGGAATTGTCGTGGATTGTTTTTGATCCGGGCAGCGATGTCATACCGGCGTCCGGACTGCGAAAACTCGAATCACTTGCCAAGGCTCTTGAAAACCGGCCCGGACTGAGTCTGGAAATTGCCGGAAAATATGATCCGGATGTCGACAGTATCGGTTTTGGCAAGGAAACCATCATGAGAAAAGTCCGTGCAATGAAAGCCAGAAAAGCAGGACAGCATGTGGACGCACGGGAAGTGACAGTCAGTGACGAGGAATATCCGGATTTGCTGAGGCGCCTGTATGACAACGAGGATTTCAAGAAGCCGAGAAACTGGATTGGATTTAGCAAATCATTGCCGGTATCAGAGATGGAAAAACTGTTGTCACGACATTTTGCAGGAAAGAAAGACGATCTGCTGCAGTTGGCAGACAGGCGCGCACAGACCGTAAAAGAGTGGCTGACAAAAAGTGGGAATATTCCGGAAGAAAGACTTTTTTTGCTGGCGAGCGACCTTCGCAAAACTGAAGGGGGAGAGTCCGGTAACCGGGTGGATTTTTCACTGAAATGAAAACCTGTTTTGAAAAGCAGATATTCAAATGGCAGAACCGGATACCACCAATTTCAGGAAGCGTTCACGCTGGAAACGGACGATTGCCGGAATTCTGTCGTTTGTTGTTCTGTCGCTGGGAATTCTGGTCGGCGCCGGTATTTATTTTCTGCCGGGTATGATTGAATCAAAGGCGAAAGAGTTTGTCGCTGAAAAATTCAATCGCCAGTTGACTGTCCGGAAGCTGGATCTGGATTGGTTCGGACTTGTGGTCAGGCTGGATGGCGTCCAGCTGTCCAATCAGGACCGGGAAACCGTGCTGGCTTCATTCGATCATTTGTTTGTCGAACTGTCTCCGGAAACTTTTTCCGGATTCAATCCGGTTGTCAAGGAAGTCAAACTGGTCAATCCGATGATTCATATTGTCCGGGATCAGAACAGAAAATCCAATATCCGTGACATAGTGACTTATTTCATGAAAATGGAAGGAGGCGACTCGAAGAAAACTCTTTTTTCCATCAACAATATCCAGGTCGAGAACGGAACGATTCGTGTGGATGACGAGGCGCGCAGGAAACAGCTGCTGATCGAGGAACTGAATATCGGCATACCGTTCATCGCCAATATGCCTTCTGAAATCGATATATTTGTCAGATTCGGAATCAGTGCAAAAATCAACAAGGACAAAATCGAACTGACAGGCAAATCCAGACCGGCATTCGGCAAGAAAAGCGGCAAACTGGGCATCAAACTGGACAGGCTTGATTTGCCGACCTATCTAGGATATTTCCCGTTCGATCCGGGTTTCAGGCTGAAAAGCGGCAAATTCTCGACAGATCTGGATGTCACGTTCGCCAAAAGAGACGTGGACAGGCGTCCTGTTTATGTCGAAGGGGATATCACATTGCAGTCCTTGTGGCTGACCGAGCCGAATGGTGCCGATGTGTTCAGACTCCCCGAATTGAAAATCAATGTCGGCAAAAGCGACATAACATCTGGAGAAATTAATGTTGAACGTATCAGCCTGAAAAATCCGGGAGTGTCGCTTGACCGGAATAGCAAGGGACAGTGGAATTTCGACAGGATACTGTCAGCAGGGAGCTGGTCGGCAGAAAAAACGGAGAAGACGGAAAAAGAAAACGGATCTTCTTCCCGGCGACCGCTGGCGATCAATCTCGGGCAGCTAGTTATCAGCGATGGACGATTCCGGCTGATTGACAATGTTTCCGGTATCAGACTGAAAAACAACCATTTGTCCACCATGCTGGGCATTCGCTGGAGCAGAAGCGCCGAAGGACAGAATTCCCTTGTCGCAAAAGGTGATATTACGCTTGGTTCGTTGCGGCTGTCCGAACGGAATGGAACGGATGTATTCAGTATTCCGGAGCTGAAAATCAGTGTCGGCAAGAGTGATATCCTGTCAGGAAAAGTCGGTATCGAACGGGTCAGCCTGAAAAATCCGAAGGTCTCGCTTGACCGGAACGCCAAGGGACAGTGGAATTTTGAGAGGCTGCTGGATACCGGAAAACCGGTTCCGGGAAAAAACGGTTCTTCCGGAAACGGAAAAACGGCTTCCGGCCATGCATGGGTCGTCGATCTCAAACAATTCGTTGTCAGCGGCGGGCAGTTACAGTTTACAGATGGTATTTTCACGAAACCGGTGAATGTGTCGGCAAGGAATTTCGGGTTTGATGTCAACGGGCTTTTACTGGATGTCACGGAACGCAGGTTGACGGTCAACCGGATTGTTTCGTCGGGAACACGCGTTCAGGTCGTTCACAGTATGCCAGAACTACTTGAAAAGTACCGGAAGGAAAAGAGAGCCGGTATAGCGAAGGATGCCACGCACAAAGTCGCGGCACAAACGGGTTTCCGTTTTCAGGTAAAACAGGCGGGTATAACAGACTGGGCGTTCCATTTCGAAAACAGGAATGTCAAACAGCCAATCGTCACACGCATATCACAGCTTGAAATAGCAACGGAAAATTTGTCCGACTCAATGGACAAACCGGTTCCGCTGTCTGTGCGGGCAAAAGTCAATGATCGGGGAAACATATCGGTGAAAGGTGATGTAGCGGTTTCGCCGATGGAAGCCAATCTGGATGTCGATGTCCGGGATGTCGATATCCGTTTCATCCAGCCATATATCGATAATTATGTGAATCTGTCGCTAAGACAGGCCGATTTGTCCATAAAGGGAAAACTGGCATTGAAACAGGAAGACAATATATTGCGGGGACAGTTCAGCGGGGGTGGCGCCATCGGTAATCTGGTGGCGGTTGATCAGTTGACGGGAAGATCCGTGATCAGCTGGAAAGATCTAGCGTTTGAAGGGGTGGATGTCAATCTGGAGCCGCTTTCCGTCATGATCGACAAAGCGAAAATGAGCAATGTAGCGGCAAGGATCATTCTGCTGGCGGATGGACGGCTGAATTTGCAGAATATCCTGCGCAGCAAGGCAGGCGGTCAGAAAAGTCTGGCGATAAACGAAGAGGATGAACTTGCTGTCTCCGGTTCGGACAAACCGGATCAGGCGCTTGTCGCGCAACCGGTTACGGTCGGATCTAATAGGGCGGTCGTATCCGGTTCAGGAAAGAAAGATAATTTTTCGCTGGTTATCAGAAAATGGATTGTCAGTAACGGAAGCGTCCGGTTTTCCGATAACTTTATCAAGCCGCGTTATACGGCCAATATACTGAATCTGCGCGGTGCGTTCCTCAATTTGTCCAACGATCCGGCCACACAGTCAAGGTTGTGGCTGAGAGGGCAGGTCAATGGCGCACCTCTGGTTGTCTCGGGGTATATCAATCCTTTGGGCGATACGCTGACGCTGAATATCAAGGCACAGGTAAAAGGGATGGAACTGGCGCAATTCAGCGCCTATACCGGCAAATATCTGGGTTATGGAATCGAGAAAGGAAAACTGTCATACAAGGCGACTTACAAAGTCGAGAACGGTAAACTGAATGCAGAAAACTCGCTTGTTCTGGATCAGCTCACATTGGGTGAAAAAGTCGAAAGCGAAGAAGCAAAGGATTTGTCCATCGAATTGGCACTGGCACTTTTGAAAGACAGCGATGGGGTTATCGATATCAATGTACCGATTGCCGGTTCGTTAAGCGATCCTGATTTTTCGCTGGGCAGTGTCGTCAGTACGATGGTCATGAATACCCTGAAAAAGGTGGTGACAGCACCTTTCTCTTTTCTTGCTTCGCTAAGTGAGAATGAAAAGGCTCTGTCCGGAATGGTTTTCGAGCCGGGCAGTTCTTCCCTGTCGGCGGAAAACGAACAGCGCCTAGAGAGAATGGCGAAAGGACTTGCCAAACGGCCCAAGATCAAGCTGGAGATCACCGGATTGTATGATGAAGTGTCGGATTGGACAGGACTTGGCGAATTAGTATTGCAGCGAAAAGTCCATGCCATGAAAAGAAAAAAACTCGGATTGCAATCGTTCGAGGAAGTAACGGTCTCGGAGAGCGAGTATCCCGAACTGGTCAGGGAAGTATATCGGAATGAAAAATTTGACAAACCCAGACAACTGCTGCTTTTCGATAAGACATTGCCTGTTTCCGAGATGGAAAAACTGTTGGTACAGCATTACGCTTCCTCGACAGACAGTCTGATTCTTCTGGCCAACAGGAGAGCGGAAGCCGTCAAGAACTGGCTGGTTCTGAAAGGCAAATTTCCGGACGAACGGATCTATTTGCTGGCCGGCAAGAAAGGTGAAACAGAAAAGGATATGCCGGCACGCCGGGTTGATTTCAATTTGCGCTGGAAGAACTGAACTGGTCGGTCAGTCGCTTTTGGACACAGGAGACGATTTGGGAAAAGGCCTGCTCAGGAAGGGAGAATGAGCCAGTCCGAATCGCCAGTGTGTTTCGGTTGCACGGGAAATGCCGATTCTTGGTCCGGCAATAATATCGACAGGTTTTGGGCGAGGCTTCAGGCAACATATTGCCGAGCTGAGGGAAAGACCGTTTTCTTCCCGTGTGATACCGAGTGCTTGGCATACCCGTCCCGGTCCTGCGCACAATAACCGGATATCCGACAGCTTGCGCCGCTGGCGCATGACATCAATACCTTCGACAGGCTCCATGGCCCTGATTAGGACCGCCGATCCATGATTTTCTTCCCTGCAGACGAAATTGAAGCACCAGTGGATGCCATATGAACGATAAACATAAATGGATCCCGGTGGACCGAACATGACGGCATTACGGCCAGTCGGCCCGCAGAAACTGTGCGATGCCGGATCTGTCTGGTCATAGGCTTCGGTTTCGACAATAATACCGCCGACTCCGCGATACAGAAAAAACGAACCGATCAGCTGCTGCGCGACAATATCCGGTGAATTCAGAAAGTCGATTCCGCTGCAAAAATTTCCCATGTCGGCAAAAGCCATATCAAACCGGTTTTACCGTGTGCCGCACCAGTTCACCATGACCGGTCAATTCAATCCAGTCTCCGCGAGAGGGATCGCTATCCAGATTCCAGTCGGACAATACTAGACGGAGATTTTCGCCCCGTTCGTTATGGTACGTATGTTGCCCGGGACGATGGGTATGGCCGTGGATCAGTACGGATGCGCCTGTTTGTTCAAACAGTCCGGCAATGGCGGAAACATTGACATCCATGATGCCGGCGGATTTCTCCTGATTGCCTTTCCGGCTGTCCTGCCGCATGCTGGCGATGATGGCTTTCCGTTGTGCCAGCGGCATTCCCAGAAACTGTTTCTGCCAAGCCGGATTGCGAACCATGTTCCTGAATTGCATATAGGCCGGATCATCCGTGCATTGGGCGTCTCCATGTGACAGCGCAACTTTTTTTTCTCCGAAATCGATGACGGAAAGTTCCGGAAGCGCCGTTGCTCCAGTCGCTTCCAGAAATTTTTCTCCGGTCAGAAAGTCGCGGTTGCCGCAAATCCAGAACACGGCAGTACCGTTATCGGCCACTTTCCTGATGGAGCCGGTAATGGTTTTCAGATACTCCGAACCCATATCGTCGTCACCTGCCCAGTACTCGAACAGATCGCCCAGAATATAAAGCTGTTCGGCCTGTGTGCTCTGGTTTTGCAAAAAGTCCAGAAAGGCACGTGTGGTTTTCGGCAATGCCGGTTGCAAGTGCAAATCGGAAATGAAAAGCGCTTTTGATTGCATTTTCGGTTCAGCTGGCTGATTCATATGGATACGGGATGTGAAGTCGTCAGGCTTCTTCGGCCTTTTCGATGATGACGTCCTCAAGCGGAACATCGTCATGCATGCCGGCGCGGCCTGTCGCCACTCTTCTGATGCGGTCGACGACATCCTTGCCGTCCGTTACCTTGCCGAATACGCAATAGCCCCAGCCGTCCTGGCCCGGATAGTCAAGAAAATCATTGTTGTTGACATTAATGAAAAACTGGGCGGTTGCGGAGTGGGGGTCCGGCGTTCTTGCCATTGCGATGGAGTAGGTTTCGTTGGACAAGCCGTTGTTGGCTTCGTTTTCAATCGGAGCATTGGTTTTTTTCTGTTTCATGCCGGGCTCGAAACCGCCTCCCTGGATCATGAAACCGTCGATCACGCGATGGAAAATGGTGTTGTTGTAGAAACCGGAACGAACATAGGAAAGAAAGTTGTCGACGGTTTTCGGTGCATTTTCAGCATCCAGTTCAATCTTGATCGTACCGAAATTGGTATGCAGGTTGACGGTCATAATATTCCTTTGTCAATTAAAAAACGGTTTGTTTCACTCGCACGGCCGGGCTGCCGGAAAATGCCGTTGTCCGTTCATGCGAATTTCGCGAAAAGCATGAAACGCTTGAATATAACTGAAAAGCATTCTAGCAAACTCTTGAATCGTGCGATATCGCCAGAAGTTCAAAGAAAGCCGGTTTGGCCTGTTTCTTGTCCATAATATCGCATTAGGAGAAATACAGGCATGTCAAAATGATCGTTACAAAGTAAAATAACCGTTTATTTGTTTTTCATTTCAAAGTCGAAGATGGACAGTCTCCAGATATACAATAGCCTGACGAGAAGCAAACAAGTTTTCAAACCGATTGAACCGGGTAAGGTCCGTATGTATGTATGCGGTATGACAATATATGATTATTGCCATATCGGCCATGCACGCATGATGATGTCGTTCGATATCGTTTATCGCTGGCTGAAAGCATTGGGTTATCAGGTGACTTATGTACGCAATATCACGGATATTGATGACAAAATCATCAATCGTGCCAGGGAAAACGGAGAGACCCTTTCCAGTCTGACAACACGGTTTACCCGATACATGCATGAAGATACCGGTGCGCTGGGGATTCTTCCTCCCGATCATGAACCTCGGGCGACGGAATATGTTCCGGAAATGCTGGAACTGATCGGCAAGCTGGCAGAAAACGGTCTGGCCTATCAGTCCGAAGATGGCGACGTGAATTATTCGGTACGCGATTTTGAAGGATACGGAAAACTTTCCGGAAAATCACTGGATGATTTGCGGGCAGGTGAACGGGTCGAGATCAATACCGGCAAACGTGATCCACTGGATTTCGTGTTATGGAAATCGGCGAAACCGGAGGAACCGGACGAAGCGAAATGGCCTTCCAGATGGGGAGTCGGTCGTCCCGGATGGCATATCGAGTGTTCTGCCATGTCGAGCAAACTTCTGGGCGATCATTTCGATATTCATGGCGGCGGTGCCGATCTGCAATTCCCGCATCATGAAAACGAAATCGCACAGTCCGAAGGGGCCTCCCGTCATCCTTTCGTCAATTACTGGATGCATAACGGGTTCGTGCGCGTGGACAATGAAAAAATGTCCAAATCCCTGGGCAATTTTTTCACGATTCGTGATGTGCTGAAAAATTATGATGCGGAAGTCCTGCGTTTTTTCATCATCCGTTCGCATTACCGCAGTCCCCTGAATTATTCCGATGCCCATCTGGATGATGCAAAAGCGGCGTTGACCCGTCTTTATACGGCATTGAAAGATATGGATATCCGGGAAAAGGCCGTTGACTGGGAAGAAAAACATGCCATCCGTTTCGCGCTGGCAATGAACGATGACTTCAATACGCCGGAAGCAATGGCCGTATTGTTCGAAATGGCCAACGAGATCAACAGGACGCATTCTGTTGAATTGGCGTCGCAACTGAAAGCGCTTGCAGGCGTTCTGGGATTGCTGGAACGTGATCCGCGCCAGTTTTTGCAAGGAAACGGGCGTCTCGACGGAAATGAGGAAAAGTGGATTGAGGGACGGATTCAGGCGCGTATTGAAGCCAGGAAACTGAAAAATTTTGCAGAGGCGGACAGAATACGTGACGAGTTGCTTGGAAAAGGCATTGTACTTGAAGACAAACCGGGTGGAAAAACCGAATGGCGTCGCTCGTAAATGACTGGTAACGCTACGAACTCGCTGGGTGAACCGGGTAATTGGGAACTGGCCTGCCTGAGACTGGCGTATAGCGATCCTATACTGGGAAAACTGATACGGGAAACGGGAAAGGAAAAGCTGGTCTGCCGGGGTGATCCTTTCTCCGGACACTGGTTCGTTCCATCATCGGACAGCAGATTTCCGTCAGAGCCGCGGATTCCATCTGGCAGCGTTTTCTGAAGGTTTGTCCGGATTGTACACCGCTCGAAATTGTACAGGCCGGTTTTGATTCGCTTGATGCAAGCGGTCTTTCAAAACGGAAAGCCGAATATCTGAAAGATTTGGCTTTTCATTTTCTCGAGCGTAAAATCCGGCCCGATCATTGGATCTCCATGACAGATGAGGAAGTCATTGCGGATTTGACACAGGTAAAAGGCATCGGGCGCTGGACGGCGGAAATGTTTCTGATTTTCAACCTATTGCGGCCGGATGTATTGCCGCTGGACGATGTCGGATTGCAAAAAGGGATCAGCAGGATCTATTTTTCCGGAAATCCGGTTTCCAGAAGCGATATTCTTCAGGTGGCGAAGAACTGGAGACCTTGGTGTACGGTCGCTACCTGGTATTTGTGGCGCAGTTTGACACCACTTCCGGTAGAATACTGAAAAATTGAATAATGCGACTGCGAAAATGCCGTGCAGTCGGCTAGAAGGAGATAGTGTGGCTAAAACAACTTTTCTCAGTTTCGAGCAGCCTATTGCTGAACTGGATGCCAAGATCGAGGAGTTGCGTTTTGTTCAGGATGATTCGGCCGTTGATATTTCTGATGAAATTGCCAAGCTGGCACAGAAAAGCAAACAGCTGACCAAAGAGATATATTCCAGACTGACACCGTGGCAGGTGTCCCAGATAGCGCGTCATCACAACAGGCCTTATACACTGGACTATATCAGTGAGATTTTTACGGATTTTCATGAATTGCATGGAGATCGTTCTTTTGCCGATGATCCCGCTATTGTGGGAGGGCTTGCGCGTTTCAATGGGATGCCCTGTGTCGTGATGGGACATCAGAAGGGCAGGGATATCAGGGAAAGAAGTTTCCGGAATTTCGGTATGCCGCGTCCGGAAGGTTACAGAAAGGCATTGCGTTTGATGCGTATGGCCGAGAAATTCGGCTTGCCGATTTTCACGTTTGTCGATACACCGGGCGCCTTTCCGGGAATCGATGCCGAAGAACGGGGACAATCCGAGGCCATCGGCCGCAATCTTTTTGTCATGGCGGATCTGAAGGTGCCGATTATCGCCACGATTATCGGTGAAGGAGGATCGGGTGGTGCGTTGGCGATCGCAGTAGCCGATACAGTGCAGATGTTGCAGTATTCGGTTTATTCCGTCATTTCTCCCGAAGGCTGTGCGTCTATTCTCTGGAAAACGGCGGAACGGGCCAACGAGGCGGCGGAAGCGTTGGGATTGACAGCACAGCGCCTCAAGGAAATCGGCGTGATCGACAAGATCATTGACGAGCCGCTCGGAGGGGCTCACCGTGACATGAAAGGCATGGCAGCTGTTTTGAAGCGCGCGCTAGCTGAGTCGTATCGTCAGCTTGAGAATATTCCTCTCACCGAGCTTCTGGCGGCACGTCGTGAAAAATGGCTTAATTACGGAAAGTTCAGGGATACGGCACAACCCGAATAAAGGTGTTGTTTTGCAGAATCTTGCAGTCGAAATACAGTTTGAGCGCGCATTGGAAGCGATTCTGATGCGCGTTTTTCATGGGCAGGACCATAATCACAAAACGTCTGCCAATACAAAGGAAGGATCAGGTCCGGTTTCTGTCGCTGTGGCTTACAGTGGTGGACTGGATTCGACAGTCCTGCTCCATCTGCTCTGGCGATATTCGAAACGGAATGACATTTCCATGTTTGCATTTCACGTGCATCATGGTCTGAACCGCCAGGCCGATGCATGGCGTGACCACTGCGAGGAAGTCTGTACGGCTTTGGGAATCCGTTTTGAAAGTCGACGGGTACAAGTTGAACGGCATGGCAAAAACGGTATCGAGGCGGATGCCAGATCGAAACGATATGCGGCATTGGGCGACATGTGCAGGAAAAACGGGGTCATTCTGCTGTTGACCGCACACCATCGGGATGATCAGGTGGAAACGATTCTGTTCCATCTGATGCGCGGTACTGGTATGTCCGGGTTGTCCGGTATGGATTCCGTTATCTGTGCGCCTGAATTGCTGAAAGACAGCGCCATTTGTCTGGGGCGGCCCCTTCTGTCGCTGTCACGCGAAAATCTTTCACAATGGGCGGGACAGAATAATCTGTCGCATGTGGAAGACGATTCCAATACCGATACCGACTATACGCGGAATGCGATCCGGCATCGTATGGTGCCCGTCATGTCGGACATCTTTCCCGGTTTCCAGAAACGGTTGACGAGAATGGCGGAACATGTCCGTTTGGCGCATGAGCTACTGGACAGACTGGGTAAAGAGGACCTTCAGGCGTGCATGATTTCGGGAAACAGGCTCGATCTGGCACGGACAGAATCTTTCGATATTGCCCGCATGGACAATCTGTTGCGTTGCTGGTTTGGCGAAAATGGCGTCCGGATCCCGTCTGCGGCATGGTTCGCGCAAGCAAAAAAACAGATGTTGGGTGCTAGACCAGACGCACAAATCAGCTTGCAGACAGACGGACATGTCATCAGGAAGTACAGGACAGTCTTGTCTGTCGAAAGAAATATGGAAAAACGGACCGTGCCTTCCGGTATGTTTCATTTCCGGTGGGATGGCGAGTCATCGGTATGCCTGAAATCATGGCATGGCGTACTGGCATTTGAAGAGTCGGAGACAGGATTCGATAGTGACTGGCTGAAAAAACATGCCTTGAGAATCGGTCCTTACCGGGGCAATGCGGAATTGAAACTGCTCCATCGGCCGACCAAGAAGTTGAAGATCCTGTGTCAGGAAGCCGGCATTCCGTTATGGGAAAGACTTTTTTTGCCACTGGTTTTTGTCGGGAATGAGCTGGTGTATGTGGGCAAACTGGGACCATCGGCAAAATTTGTCCGGAAAGGGAAAAAATGTATACGGTTCGTATGGAAACCGCTGTCGTAAATGTTTTTAGGTGACAATCCCCGGTGTTTCTCTTGTACATTTCTACCCTAAACGGTAAAGTTGAAAACGGAACTTTTATTTTACATTTCATTGTTGGAAAAATATGGCTTTAGTCGTTCATAAGTATGGCGGCACGTCGATGGGTTCGGTTGATCGCATCAAAAATGTCGCGCGACGGGTTGCCAAGTGGCACGATGCGGGTTATCAGATTGTTGTGGTTCCATCCGCAATGGCGGGTGAAACCAACCGGCTGATTGCTTTGGCAAGGGAAATCATGCCGGAACCGGATCAGCGTGAACTGGATATGGTGACATCTACTGGCGAGCAGGTGTCGATCGGGCTGTTGTCGATGGCGCTGATGCAGCTGGGAAAAGAAGCAGTTTCTTTTACCGGATGGCAGGTTCCTGTCAGGACGGATACATCCCATACCAAGGCACGTATCCAGTCTATCGACGATGAAAGGATCAGAGAGAATCTCGAAAAGGGAAAAATCGTCATTATTGCCGGTTTCCAGGGGATCAGCGATGCAGGCGACATCACGACACTTGGACGCGGCGGTTCCGACACTTCGGCCGTAGCGATGGCAGCGGCGCTCAAGGCATCCGAATGCCTCATTTATACAGATGTGGATGGTGTCTATACGACCGATCCTCGTGTGGTAACCGATGCAAGAAGGCTCAGGAAAATCACTTTCGAGGAAATGCTGGAAATGGCTTCCCTGGGGTCCAAGGTTTTGCAGACACGTTCGGTAGAGCTCGCAGGCAGTTACCATGTCCCAACCCGGGTATTGTCGTCGCTGACCGATCCGGACATGCCTCTGGAAGAAGAAGCACGGTCCGGTACTTTGATCACTTTTGAAGAAGAAAACACTGATATGGAACAAACTGTTATTTCCGGCATTGCATTCAGTCGGGATGAAGCGAAAATCACGGTACTGGGCGTGCCCGACAGACCGGGGGTCGCTTTCCAGATTCTCGGCGCCATTGCAGATGCCAATATTGAAGTCGATATGATCATCCAGAACCAGTCTGTCGGCGGAAAGACCGATTTTACCTTTACCGTACCGCGTCCGGATTATAACCGTGCAATGGATCTGTTGAATAACAAGGTCAAGGCGGAAGTCGGTGCAACCGACATCATCGGAGATGCCAAGGTATCGAAAGTTTCAGCTATCGGGATCGGCATGCGAAGCCATGTCGGTGTCGCATCCAAAATGTTTGAGACACTTTTTGGGGAAGGTATCAACATACTGATGATTTCGACTTCGGAAATCAAGATTTCCGTCATTATCGACGAGAAGTATATGGAGCTGGCGGTAAGGGCGCTGCATAAGGCATTCGGGCTGGAAAAAGTATAGAAACCTGTTTCAATGCGTTTTACGGGACGGCGTTTTTCGGCACCCCATCAACTTGAAAACACACTCGGAGGCGAACAACATGTCATATAAAACGATACTGGTTCATCTGGATAAAAAGTCGGTGGCAGAGCGTCGTGTACGTATTGCGGCAAATCTGGCGATTGCGGAAAGGGCCTGTCTGGTTGGTGTCTCCATGATCGGTATTTCAACACTCACCTTTCAGCAAGCCCATATTGACGAGAAGGATCCCGTGCTTGCTTCCCATCTCAAGTTCCTGCATGAAAGGGCCGCCCGTTTCGTCCGGGAGTTCGAGACGGAAGTCAAAAGAATGGATGTCCCATCCTATGAAGGAAGAATTGTGGATGGTGAAGCCAATCAGGGAATCAGCCTGCTCGGACGTGTTGCGGATCTGGTGGTTATCGGCAGGACCAATCTGGAAGAAAAATCCCCGATTGTGGCGCCCGATTTTCCGGAATATGTCATGATGAATTCCGGGCGGCCTGTTCTGATTATTCCTCCTGAGTATGAAAAAGATATTGTCGGCCAACGAGTGATGATATGCTGGAATGCAAGCCGTGAGTCGATACGGGCAGTGGCAGATGCCATACCGATCCTGAGAAAAGCTGAACTGGTACAGGTCGTTATGTACAATATCGACAATGAGCCCGATGTGAATGCCGAGCTTGCAGGAAGCGATATTGCATTGTATCTGGCACGTCACGGTATCAATGTGGAAGTATTGCCTCCCCAGAAAAGCAAGCATATAGGGAGAGCATTGCTTGAGTTGGGAAGACAGCAGTCGACGGATCTGTTTGTAATGGGAGGTTATGGGCATACGCGGTTCAGGGAATTTTTGCTGGGCGGTGTCACAAGAACCATATTGGGAGAGTCGGATATCCCTGTCCTGATGTCGCATTGATCACTGTTCCGGCAAATTCACGGGCAGCAGCAGTGTACCGGAATAGTGGATATGTTGCGTATTTCCGGTTCCTGTCTTGCAATATCACAAGGTAAAATTATAATGGTGCAGTTTGGCTTGTCGGGCCTCAATCGAAAATGGTGATCTGTGTGTTTGGAAAAAACACATTTATCAGGAAATAGGGCTATTAATGAACAAGTTCGACGCAGTTACGTATTTTTGGCTCCCTTTTATCTGGAATAAACAAAAATAAGGCGCCTAACTTTAACAGTAGTCCAGGGATAGCAATGAAATGTGTTGATGATTTCCGGCTGGTTTTCAACGGAAAGGAGTATGTACCAATCATTATCGGAGGAATGGGAGTTGATATCTCCACTCCGCAACTGGCTCTTGAAGCAGCTCGTCTGGGGGGGATTGGTCATATTTCCGATGCCATGTCACTTGATACGGCAGACCGTTATTTCGGTACTCATTTCACACGGGACAAAACGCGCCAGTACAAAAACTATATCAAGCTCCAGGATAAGAGCGAAATTCATTTCGATCTGGGGGCGATTGAGGAATCGACAAAGCTGCATGTCAGCAATGTCATGGAAAAAAAGCGGGGCGACGGTCTGATTTTTACCAATTGCATGGAAAAACTGACGATGAATGCTTCGCGCGATACGTTGCGTGTCAGACTGCGTGCAGCTCTGGATGCAGGTATCGACGGAATCACTCTTGCTGCCGGGTTGCATCCGAATTCGTTTAGGTTGATTGAAGATCATCCCCGTTTCAGGGATGCCAAACTGGGTATTATCGTTTCTTCCTTGCGTGCATTGCAGATCTTTTTGCGGCGCAATGCCAAATTGAACCGGTTGCCCGATTATATTGTCGTTGAGGGACCACTGGCCGGCGGACATCTCGGATTCGGCATGGATTGGGCCAAATATGATTTGAGAACAATCGTTGCCGAAATAGACCGGTTTTTGAAGGCGGAAAATCTGGATATTCCCCTGATTGCTGCAGGCGGTATTTTTACCGGTTCCGATGCCGTGTCATTTCTCGAAAATGGGGTGTCAGGTGTCCAGGTCGCGACACGTTTTACCGTATCTAAGGAAAGCGGTTTGCCTGATGACGTCAAACAGGAGTACCTGAAAGCCAATGAAGATGATATCGAGGTAAACCAGATTTCACCGACAGGTTATCCAATGCGGATGCTGAAACATTCTCCGGCCATTGCGAAGGGACTGCGTCCGAATTGTGAATCCTACGGCTATATTCTTGAAAACGGAAAATGCGAATACCTGAAGTCGTATTACCGCGAACTGGAACTTCATCCTGATGGTAAAAATATCTGCATCAAGGATAAAACCTGTTTGTGCACGCACATGCGCAACCACAATGTCTGGACTTGCGGTCACTATACATACCGTTTGAAGGACACAACCCGGCAATTGCCGGACGGGACTTACCGGATTGTGAGCGCCGAACACATTTTCCGCGACTATCAGTTCAGCAAAAACCAGGAAATTCTGCTTCCGGAAGAGGAATAATCCGCATCGGAAAATGACAGGCAGACAAGTATCGAATCTGTCTGCCTGTGGGTTAATGAAGACCTAATCGAGCAGCGTTTTCAGTGCTTCCTCGTACAGTTTCGCTTCCATTCGTTCGGCTTTGGCCAGCGTTTCGAACCAGTTGGCAATATCTTCCAAATTTTCCTCGCGTGCTGTCTCGGCCATTTTCGGGTAAACATCGTGATAGAGATGAGTCGCCGTTTCAATAGCGGATTGCAGATTCAGTCGGGTAATGTTTGTACGTCGGCCGGTTACAGGATCTTTTTGTAACCATTGCATATTTCCCATAGCATGCCCGCGACGAATCGCTGCACTTGAGCGCAATTTTGTCGTGATTTCATTATGACCTTCTACATCGGCGCGGTAGGCAGCGTAATCGTATGTCGTGGCGGACCGGGTTTCATGTAAAAAGGCGTCAATGATATTTTGTTCTGTTTTCGTTCCTTTAAGATCCATATACTTACTCCCTGAACCGTTTTATTGTGATAAAGAAAATGCCGGTTGTTTAATAAGGAATATTTTTTACTGATATTGAACAACTATTTTATTATCGGTCATCTTTAAAATACAGAAAATATTTATTACAAAATATTTTGATTATCAGGAGAGCGGACACCGGAATATTTTTCCGTTTTCGTGACAGGCGCCGGATAATACCGTGTCATTTGGGCTGAAAATGAAAAAACGGTTATCTAGCTTGTTCAGACAGATAACCGTTATTATTAAGGATCGTTTTCCGGAATCTAGCCGCCGCGACGCATTAGATCGAAAAAGTCGGCATTGTTTTTGGTCGCTTTCATCTTGTCGAGAATGAATTCCATTGCCTCGATTTCATCCATGCCATAAAGCAGTTTACGCAGGATCCATATTTTCTGCAGCTGATCAGGCTTGATCAGTAATTCTTCGCGGCGGGTGCCGGACTTGTTGAGGTTGATGGCGGGATAGACGCGTTTTTCAGCAAGCCGTCGTTCAAGATGGACTTCCATATTGCCTGTACCTTTGAATTCTTCGTAAATCACGTCATCCATCCGGCTACCGGTTTCCACCAGTGCTGTAGCGATGATGGTCAGGGAACCGCCTTCTTCCACATTGCGTGCGGCACCGAAAAAACGTTTCGGCCGCTGAAGGGCATTTGCATCGACACCGCCGGTCAGAACCTTGCCGGATGCAGGAATAACTGTATTGTAGGCTCGTGCCAGACGGGTGATCGAATCAAGAAGGATCACCACGTCCTTTTTCATTTCGACCAGCCGTTTGGCTTTTTCCAGCACCATTTCAGCGACCTGGACATGGCGGGTTGCCGGTTCATCGAATGTGGACGCAATCACTTCACCCCGGACGGAGCGCTGCATTTCCGTCACTTCTTCCGGACGTTCGTCAATTAACAGGACAAAAAGAGTGACATCCGGGTGATTGGCGGTAATGGCATGAGCCATGTGTTGCAACATGACTGTCTTGCCGGATTTTGGGGAAGCGACGAGCAGACCACGCTGTCCCTTGCCGATGGGGGCAATCATGTCGATAATGCGTCCGGTGATGTTCTCCTGGGCGCTGATATCGCGTTCCAGCTTCAGCGGTTCATCGGGATGCAGAGGCGTCAGGTTTTCGAACAGCATCCGGTGTTTTGACGCCTCGGGCGGTGCGCCGTTGACTTTGTCGACTTTTACCAGAGCGAAGTAACGTTCTCCATCCTTGGGAGTACGGACTTCACCTTCGATGGAATCGCCCGTATGAAGATTGAAACGCCTGATCTGTGAGGGGGAAATGTAAATATCATCCGTGGATGCCATGTAACTGGCATCGGGAGAGCGGAGAAAACCGAAACCGTCCGGAAGTATTTCGAGTGCACCGTCACCATATACCTGTTCACCGGCTTTGGCACGCTTTTTCAGGATGGCAAACATCAATTCCTGTTTGCGCATACGTGCAGCGTTGTCGATATCGAGGCTAAGTGCCATTTCCAGCAGTGCGGACACATGCAGAGACTTTAATTCGGATAAATGCATAATTTAAAACTTAAAGATTCACAACTAGAGAGAAGCAAGAAGAGGCGTGCAGCTGATGATTGATGACGATGTGGGAATGGCGGTTTTTACCGCCATTTGCTGATGATGTCAGATATTGCTGTCGATAAAAGCCATCAACTGGCTTTTGCTCAATGCCCCTACTTTCTGGGCGACAATTGCGCCATTTTTGAACAGAATCAGTGTCGGGATACCCCTGATTCCGAATCTGGCAGGCGTGGACTGATTGGAATCGACATCCATTTTGGCAAAACTGACTTTACCGGCATATTCCTTTGCCGCTTCATCGATAACGGGAGCGACCATTTTGCATGGTCCGCACCATTCCGCCCAGAAATCGACGAGAACAGGTTTGTCGGATTTGAGTACATCCGCTTCAAAGGAAGCGTCACTGATGGTTTTGATATTGTTCGTCATGATGTCCTCGGAAAATGAGGGATAGGTCCATTAAAAAACAATCATAGCAAATGCATGAGCCAATATCGCCGGAAAAATCAGCCTGCACAAGTATGAATTGATCGATCGGTAATATTGTAATCCACTAACAGAAAATCCTGTGGTTATAACCGTGTCGGAGACAGATTCCTGAAAATCATGCTGGTATTCAGGAAATACAGGCTGATTATAACCAAAAACAGGACAGTTTATGCTAGTTTCGGTGCCTGTCCTGACAATTCATACTGCATCGTTTTTCCGGAAACCGGAAAAACGATCGCATCATGTATTTTCGCTATTCTGCGGGACAGATACGTCTTTTGGCGTTTCGGCTTTCGCCACGTCCGAACTGGTCAGTCCGCCTCCCAGGGAACGGTACAGTTCAACAGCATTGATCAGACGTGTAAGCCGTGCATCGACAAGAGACTGCTCTGCCGCGAACTGCTGCCGTTGTGCATCGAAAACTTCCAGAGAACTGACTATGCCGTTATTATATCGTGCTTCCGACAGTTTCAGACGTTCCGTTTCAGAATTCAGGACGGCTGCCTGCGCCTTGACCTGTTCATTCAGCCAGTCCCGTGCGGTCAGCGCATCGGCGACCTCCTTGAAAGCGGTCTGGATGGCCTTTTCATAATTGACGACAGCGATGTTTTTACGGGCCTCCGCCAAGTCGAGATTGGCGATATTGCGGCCGGCATCGAAAATGGGCAGTGTCAGCTGTGGCGTGAATGTCCATGCCCCGGTTCCCGCATCGAACAGATTGGATAAACTTGAACTTGCCGTTCCGGCGAAGGCCGTCAGTGTGATCTGGGGGAAAAAGGCGGCCCTGGCAGCTCCGATATTGGCATTTGCCGCTTTCAGGAGCTGTTCGTATTGGCGTATATCCGGCCTGTTTGCCAGCAGATCGGAAGGAAGACCGGCAGGAATATCCTGCAGGATGTCATCTTCGGAAAGCTCGTGTGGAGGTGGCAAATCCTTGATCTGTTTGCCTCCGACCAGAATAACCAGTGCGTTTTCGGTCTGGGCGCGTTGCCGCTGAAGCGTGGATAGGGAAACCAGCGCGGATTGCATCAATGTTTCGTATTGTCTCAATTCCAAGGCGGACGAGGCGCCGACCTCGTAACGCTTCTGCATCAACTCATAGGAACGTCTGTACGATTCGTACGATTTTTGTGCCAGTTCGATCTGTTTCGTCTGTGCCCGTTCAGTCAGATAGGTTTTGGCAACTTCGGAGACAAGGCTGATATAGGCGGAACGCTGCGCTTCTTCTGTTGCAAGATATTGCGCCAGAGCCGCGTCCGTCAGGCTTTTGACACGTCCGAAGAAATCCAGCTCGAAAGCCGAGATACCCAGACCTACCGTGTAATTGCCCGATGTAACCATTCCGGGAGAAGAATTGCTGATACTTCTCGCTCTTGACGCCTCGCCTTCAACCTGGAATGTCGGGAGGCGGTCGGCCCACTGGACGTTATAGAGCGCTCTTGCTTCCTCGATATTCAGTGCGGCCAGTCGCAGATCGCGGTTGTTTTCAATGGCTGCCGCGATCAGCGCCCTGAGGCGGGGTTCCCGAAAAAATTCGTTCCATCCGATTTCGGATGCGGCAGGCGTTTTGGCGGAAGAATCCGTATTGCCCGGAAACCGGTCCTCAACCGGCGCATCAGGTCGCACATAAGTGGGCGCCATACTGCAGCTGCTCAGGATCCCGGCAGCCAGTAAAGCCAGTGTACATTTCTTAATCATCCGTTTTATCCTTCTTGCTTCCGTGATTCAGGAATGGCAATGTGATGTTCCATGGTTTCTTTTTGTATTCCTGGGTATTGTTACGGGCGTATCGTCTTTGCTGGCGCTTTGTTTCCCCGAAAATGGAACGGACGACGACAAAGAAGATCGGCACCAGATAGACGGCCAGAACTGTGGCAGTGATCATGCCGAACAGCACGCCTGTACCGATAGCCTGCTGGGAGGCCGCGCCGGCGCCGGAAGCGATTACCAGCGGAATGACACCCAGAATGAATGCCATGGATGTCATGATGATCGGGCGGAAACGCAGGCGTACCGCTTCAAGTGTCGAGCGGATAAGACCCTTGCCTTGTGCTTGGAGATCCTTGGCGAATTCAACGATCAGAATGGCGTTCTTCGCCGAGAGACCGATGGTGGCAATCAGACCGACCTTGAAGTAAACATCGTTCGGCATATCGCGAAGATACATGCCGGCCAGCGCGCCGATAACCCCCAAAGGTACCACAAGCAAAACGGCAACCGGAATGGTCGTACTTTCATACAGCGCTGCCAGACAGAGGAACACGGCCAGCAGGGAGAGTGCATACAGCATGGGCGCTTGGGAGCCGGATGTCTGTTCTTCCAGTGACTGCCCTGTCCATTCATAGCCGAAACCGCGCGGCAACTGCTGCATCAGTGATACCATTTCATTCATGGCGTCACCTGTACTGTAACCTTCTGCCGGCGCACCGGTGATACGCATGGCGGGGTAACCGTTGTAACGGATCAGCTGGATAGGCGCTTTGGTCCATTCCACAAAGGAAAACGCGGAAAACGGTACCATTGTGCCGGAAGCGTTCCGGACATAGATGTTCTTGATATCGTCCGGAGTCATACGTTCCGGTGCATCGAGCTGGACAATCACACGCTGCTGGCGTCCCGAACTGTCGAAATCGTTGACGTAGTTGGATCCCATCGCCGTGGAGAGGGAGGTATTGATATCCTCAAAAGATACGCCCAGAGCATTGGCCTTGTCACGATCAATGTTCAGCGACAGTTGGGGCGAGTTTTCCATACCGTCGAACCGGACGTTTTTGAGCACCTTGCTTTCACGGGCCAGTTGGAGCAGCTGGTCTCTGGCAGCCACCAATGCGGCATTGCCCTGGTCTGCACGATCCTGCAAACGGAACACGAAACCTGTTTCGTTACCAAGCTCGCGGATAGGCGGTGGGTTCATCGGGAAAACAATCGCATCGCGGATTTGCGAGAAACGGGCGAAGGCACGTTTTACGATGGAATCAGCCGAATCATCGGAACTTCTTTCTCCCCAGTCTTTCAGTGTCACGAAAGCCAGACCGCCATTTTGAGCGCTACCTGAAAAGCTGTGTCCTACCACAGTGACGATACCGTTAACACCGGGTTCTTTGGAGAACTGGTCTTCGACCACTTTCAGTGCTTCCAGCGTTCGTGCCTGGGTGGCGCCGGCCGGAAGCTGGACGTTCGTATAAACATAACCCTGATCATCATCAGGCAGGAACGCGGTCGGCAGCTTCCAGAACATGAAGGCGGTACACAAGACGATGGCACCGTAAATGGCCATGTAACGCATGATTTTTCCCATCATTCTGGAGACTTGGCGCTCATACGTCATCGTCATACTGTGGAAGCGGCGGTTGAACCAGCCGAAAAAGCCTTTTTTCTCACCATGTTCATTGGGATCAACCGGTTTCAGGATGGTGGCGCACAAGGCAGGTGTCAGCGACAGGGCCAGGAAAGCCGAAAATACCATGGACGCCACCAGCGAAATGGAAAATTGCCGGTAAATCCGGCCGACGGAACCGCTGAAAAAAGCCATCGGAATGAAAACAGCCGTCAGAACGGTCGAGATACCGACAATGGCGCCCGTGATCTGTCCCATCGCCTTGTACGTCGCTTCACGGGGAGATAACCCTTCTTCCGCCATGATACGTTCCACGTTTTCAACCACCACAATGGCGTCGTCGATCAGAATACCGATCGCTAGCACCATGCCGGACATGGTCAGCATGTTGATCGAGAAACCGAGCGCCTTCATAACAATAAAGGTGCCCATCAACGCAATCGGAACGACAATCGTCGGAATGATCGTGTACCGGAAATTCTGCAAAAACAGGTACATGATGACGAAAACCAGAAAAACACCTTCCAGCAGGGTCTTGATCACTTCATGAATGGATGCACTGACGAATTTCGACGTGTCGTTCTGGATACTGTAAGTCACGCCTTCCGGGAAATATTTGGACAGTTCCTCCATCTTGTCACGGACGGCCTGCATGGTCGCAATGGTATTGGCTGTTGCGGTTGGCTGAATACCGAAACCGGAAGCTGGCTTGCCGTTCAGACGAGAGTATTTTTCATAGGTCCGTCCCCCCAGTTCGACGCGGGCGACGTCTTTCAGACGGACAACGGAACCGTCCGTATTGGCGCGCAGGATGATGTTCTCGAATTCTTCAACAGTCTGCAACTGGCCATGTACGTCCACGTTGGCGGAGAAAGTTTCCGTGCCGACATTGGGTGGAAATGCAGTTGCACCGGATGCAACAACGGCATTCTGGTTTTTGATGGCTTCAGACACGTCGCCCGCTGTCAGATTTAGGCCAGTCAGCTTGATCGGATCGATCCAGACACGCATGGCTTTTTCCGTACCGAACACGGTAGCATCGCCGATACCGGGAAGGCGCTTGATTTCATAGAGGATGTTACGATATATGTAATCACCCAGATCAATCGGGGTCATGCTGCCGTCTTTCGAATACAGTTGAATGATCGCCATGAAATTGTTGCGGGATTTATTGATCGTAACACCTTGCTGCGTAACCGCGTCCGGCAGACGGGATTCAACGCGTTTGAGCCGGTTTAGGACGTCAACCGCCGCCAGTTCAACGTCGGTTTCCGGTGTGAATGAGAGTGTGATTTTGCCAGTGCCGGTACCGCTTTCGGATTCGAAATACTGAAGCCCTGTGGCACCGTTCATTTCAAGCTCGATAATCTGGATAACGCTATCTTCTACCGTTTTGGCTGTTGCACCCGGGTAAGTAACGGAAACGGTAACCTGCGGCGGTGCAACATCCGGATATTGCGCGATAGGCAGATTCATGATGGATAGAATACCGCCCAGTGTAATGAATATCGCGATAACCCAAGCGAAAATGGGTCGGTCGATAAAAAACCTAGCCATGAAATGTTCCTTCTTCTTGCTTATTCAGCTTTTGTGGGAGTAGTGGATTGTTGTTCCGGAGCTGGCTGTGACACCGGATCGGAAGTTTGCGCCGCAGGTTGACCCTGTTCGGCGGAAGATGTTCTTCCGGTCGTGTCCATCTGTGCAGGCGCCTGTTCCACAGGAGCAGACGGTTCTGTTGTATCTGCCGGTTTGTTCTGCGGGTCGTCCCATGGAACGGCATGGACAGGGGAACCTGCATTGATCTTCTGCAATCCTTCCACCACGACACGATCACCGGGTTGCAGGCCCTCCGTCACCAGCCATTTGTTGCCGACAGCGGCACCGGTCTTGACTTTGCGAGCCGCAACCTTGTCATCCTTGTCCAGAATCATGACAAAGGAGCCGTCGTTTGCGTGCTGGACAGCCTGTTGCGGAACCGTGATGGCATTTTCGTTGACTGCCTGTTTCAGTCTGGCACGGACATACATACCCGGAAGTACCATGTTGTCAGGATTGGGGAACAGTGCGCGGATAGTGAGTTGTCCTGTCGTCGGATCGACGGAAATGTCGGAGAACAACAGTTTGCCGGTCTGTGGAAAGATAGAACCGTCTTCCATGACCATCGTCACATTCACGCCCGACTGGCCGGTATTTTTCAGCATGCCGTTTTGCATCATCTGGCGCAGTTTGAGCAGTTCGGCACTGGATTGGGTCAGGTTCAGATAAATGGGGTTGATTTGCTGGATGGTCGCCAGTAATGTCGTTTCATTCTGGCCGACCAGTGCGCCTTCTGTCACCATCTGGCGTCCGATTTTTCCCGAGATCGGGGCGGTAACGGTCGCATATTCCAGATTGAGTTTTGCCCTGACCAGTTCTGCCTTCGCGGCATCGACGTCGGCGGCAGCCTGTTTCTGGGCTGCGACAGCATCATCGTATTCCTGCTTGCTGACAGCATTGATTTCGACCAGCGGAGTGTACCGATTCAGTTTCAGGTCGGCTTGGACCTTGTTGGCCTCTGCACGTGCGAGTGAAGCTTTTGCGCTCTGGACAGCAGCTTGGTAGTCGCGCGGATCGATCTGGAACAGAAGTTGTCCCTGTTTGACATAAGAACCTTCTTCAAATGCCCTTTTCAGGATGACCCCGGGAACACGGGCACGGACTTCGGCGGTCCGGTAGGACTCAAGACGTCCGGGCAATTCATTTTCGACCGCCATTTTTTCCGGAGTGATGGTAATGAATGCTGCCTCAGGCGGCTGGGTCGGAGGTGCAGCCTTGTCACCACAGGCTGAGAGAAGAGTGGCCATAACGAGAATAGCACTTGCATTTCTTAGGGAAAGAAAGGAGCTCATGGGTTTTTTAGAAGAAAAATTGACCGGTTTCTGGCTTGAGCCAGAAACCGGGGTCATGTTCATATACAAAAACGAAATGTCGTGTTACAGATGACTTGTACGGTAAGCTAACATACAATCATGAATGTATGCTATCTTTTTTCGGGAATTATCTATCAGGAACGATTTTCTCGCAACAGGCGTTAAAATTTGTTACATATTGTAAATGGGGAGAGTTATGGAACGCGTCAGGGGGGATACCGCAAGCCGGAAGAAAACACTGGATACCCGTGACCGTATTCTGGATGCCGCTGAAGATGTGTTTTATGACAAGGGATATTCGAATACCACCCTGAATGAAATCGCGGAAGCGGCTGGCGTGACCCGTGGCGCCATCTACTGGCATTTCAGGAATAAGGAAGATTTGTTCGAGGCCATGTGTTCCAGGATCAGGCGGCCCATGAGTGAAATGATCGAGGAAATTGTCGAAAAGGACGCGACTGATCCGATTGCCCAATTAAGCGAGACGCATGAATTTATCATGCGCGAGGTGATCGAGAATCCTCATTACCGGAAAATACTGACCATCCTGTTTCACAAGTGCGAGTTCACCAAGGAAACGGACCAGATCGTCATTCAGCAAAAGGAATGGCATACCTATTCCAAAAATATCATTCAGAGAATTCTGGCCAATGCACAGAGAAAAAACCAGCTGCCTTCCGATCTGGATATTGACCTGGCCAACAATCTGCTCGGTTTCATGTTCAAGGGATTGCTGGCCAGCTGGCTGTTCATGCCGGACAGTTTCGATCTGATCGAAAGTGCGCGCAAAATGAACGACGCTATTTTCGATTTGATGAAATCGAGTCCCCACCTCAAGAAATGACAACCTGCGGTTTTTTGCGGAAAAGGCGGATGGAAGACAGCAGTCCAGTATAGCCGATCGTCGCCGCGATGGTGAGAAGGATGTATTTCCACTGGATTTGTCCAAAATGGAAAAGTGCCTGAACAGGGGGAATGAATATTCCTGCAAGCAGGACGGAAACGGTAATGGCAAGGACAGTCCATAGAATGGCGTTTTTCTGTTTCAGGGAATCGGCAAAAGAACGGCTCCATGAACGATTGACCAGAATCAACCATATATCGCCCACGATCATGGCGGTGAAAGTCAGCATTCTGGCCTGTTCGGAATCGAATCCGGTTTTCCTGGAAAGCCAGTAAACGAAAACGACCCATGCCAATAGTGCCAGTCCCTGTCTGACGCCAAGCCATAATAGCGATTTATCGAAGATTCTGGCGTTTGTCTGTCTTGGTGGGCGGGTCATGACATCGACTTCTTCCGGCTCATTTTCAAATGCGACAGAGCATATCGGATCGACCATCAATTCGAAAAACACGATATGGATGGGCAAAAGCACCAGAGGCCAGCCTAGCATGACGGGAACAAGAGACAGGCCCGCGATCGGAAGATGGGCAGCCACGATGAAAACGACAGCTTTGCGAATATTGTCGAAGATACGTCGCCCGAGCCGGATGGCGCTGACAATGGATGAAAAATCATCGTTTAGCAAGACCAGTGAAGCTGATTCGCGCGCCACGTCAGTGCCTTTTTTCCCCATGGCAATACCGATATGGGCTGATTTCAGTGCAGGTGCATCGTTGACCCCGTCTCCGGTCATCGCCACGATTTCACCGTTTTTTTTCAGGTGGTTGACCAGCGACAATTTCTGTTCCGGTGTCGCACGGCAAAAGACATTTCCTTTTTTTGCCCATTCATTCAGTGTTTCGGGGGACAGCATTTCCATGTCCTGCCCTGTCAGGACAGCGCCATTCGTATCCAGACCGGCTTCTTCTGCAATTTTCTTGGCAGTGGCAGGATAGTCGCCTGTAATCATGATGACCCGGATTCCGGCGGTGCGGCATTCCCTGATCGCCTGTCTGACGGTGGGGCGCAAGGGATCGGCAAAGCCGATGATACCGATGAATTCGAAGTGGAAATCATGTTGCCGGGAGGGCAATTCACCGTGCCGGAAAGATGCCTTGGCCGTTGCAAGTACCCTCAGCCCCTGTGTCGCCAGTGAATTCACCTGGGCCGAAAGCCTTTCCGTCGTGTCGGCATCCAGATGGCAAAGATCCATGATCGCCTCGGGCGCACCTTTGGCAGCGATGATATACCGGCTGAAATCGGGAGAACGCCAGACACGGGAAATGGCGAGCAGATCGCGGGAAAGAGGATATTCTTCTATGAGGTTCCAGCTGTCGTGGATGTGTTCCGAACCGGCCAGTACTCGTTGTCCTGTCTGCTGGATGGCACTTTCCATCGGGTCGAACGGATCTTTATGGCTGGATAGCATCGCGAATTCCAGTGTTTCGTGAAACCGTTCCGGAAAGTTGTCATGATTGAGGGAAATATCATGATCGAACGAATATGTTTCGCCGTTGACGATAATTTTGGAAAGAACCATGCGGTTCTGGGTGAGTGTACCAGTTTTGTCGGCACAGAGTACCGTTGCCGCGCCCAGCATCTCGATAGCGGGAATCCGGCGGGGCAGCACTTCTTTTTTTGCCATACGCCATGCTCCGAGTCCGAGGAATATCGTCAGAACCAGTGGAAATTCCGCCGGCATGATACTCATCGCCAGTGTCAGGCCGGCCAGAATTCCGTGCAACCAGTCATGGCGCGTCATGCCGTACCAGATTACCAGAATACCCACCAGAACGGTACTTGTCATGGCGACAATCTTGACGGCATGGCGGGTTTCAGCCTGGACACGGCCCGTTTCATCCTGCTGTACGGAGAGCGTCTTGCCGATCTTGCCCAGTTCCGTTTTCTCGCCGGTGGCGGTCACTTTCGCGATACCTGTTCCCTGTACAACGAGGGTTCCGGAAAAAAGATAGGGCGAATCGTCACCGCCCGGTTTGCCGTCAGGCGATTTTCCGGTTTCCGTCCATGTCTGCTTTCTGACAGGAGCGGATTCACCGGTCAGCAGCGATTCGTCAACGGACAAGTTTTGTGCCTCAAGTACAAGGGCATCTGCCGGAACACGGTCACCCTCGGAAAGAAAAACGATATCATCCCTGACGACTTCCTTTCCTGCTATTCGTTTCTGGATACCCTCCCTCAAAACAAGCGCTCTGGGGCTTGTCAGGTTTTTCAGCGCCTCGAGTGTCCGTTCGCTTTTTCTTTCCTGAAGAAAACTCATGGTGACGATGATGCATACGGATCCCAGAAGAATGAGGGCATCTTCCACGTTGCCGAGAACAAGATAAAGGATTCCGCAGGAAATCAGCAGCAGAAACATGGGCTCCGAAACGATTTCCCATGCCATCGACAAAATGGAGTGCGGTCTGGAAGAGGACAGTTCGTTTGGACCGTCCATCGACAGTCTTTGCTGCACCTGTTTTTCATCCAGTCCGGGAAAATATGCCGCTTGTCTCTTGTTTTTGTCGAGCTGTTGAGGTGACGTCATGGCCTGAGTCCCTGTACGAATCCTGAAAAGTGAGAACGAGTATTAATCAAGAAACCGTGTCCCAAAACCAAGAATGGTGTTTTCTCCATGCGGGAGAAAACACCATTCGGAAATGTGAGGCGAAAAAATGCTATATCAGCGCAGTTCGTCGATCATGTTTTCCAATTTTATCGTATCTGCACAAAACAGCCGGATACCTTCTGACAGTTTTTCGGTCGCCATAGCGTCGTTGTTCAGGGCAAGTCTGAAATTCTTTTCGTCGTAGGTCACTTTTTCGACAGGATCCTGTTTCGCCTTTTCCGGACTCAGTTTCCGGGTGACCGGTGCATCCGAATCGGACAGTTTCTGGAGCAATTCGGGGCTGATGGTGAGAAGATCGCATCCTGCGAGTTCGACGATCTGGGAGGTATTGCGGAAACTGGCTCCCATGACTTCTGTCGTGTATTCGAATTTTCGATAGTAATTGTAGATTTTTTTGACGGATTGTACGCCTGGATCGTTTTCTCCCGTGTATTCATGACCGGTCTGCTTTTTGTACCAGTCATAAATCCGTCCGACAAAAGGGGAAATCAGCTGAACGTTCGCCTCGGCACAGGCAACAGCCTGCGGCATGGAAAACATAAGCGTCATATTGCAGCGGATGCCTTCTTTCTGGAGGATTTCAGCGGCCCGGATTCCCTCCCAAGTCGAGGCGATCTTGATGAGAACGCGTTCGTTCGGAATACCGGCTTCATTGTAAAGCGCCATCAGTTCCCGGCCTTTTTTTATGCTGCCTTCCGTATCGAATGAGAGCCTGGCATCGGTTTCCGTGGAAACACGGCCGGGGACGATTTTCAGGATTTCGACACCGAAGGCGACAAGCAGACGATCCATGATTGCCTCGGTGGATTGGCCCCGGTTGTCCCGGACCGTTTTTTCGAGAAGTGCATGATAGGTGTCTTTCTGGACGGCTCTCAGAATCAGGGAAGGATTGGTTGTCGAATCCTGTGGCGAGTAGCGCTCGATGGATTGAAAATCGCCTGTATCGGCTACAACAGTCGTGAATTGTTTCAGTTGTTCCAGCTGGTTCATATCTTTACTCTCGCAATGGGTGGTCGGACAAAGAACGACAAATATATGTTATCTGTTATCGACACGAAAACATCTGGTTCCGGAAAAATCGATATCTTGCCAGACGAGGGACTGTACATCGATTTGGATCGACAAAAAACACTGGATACGAAAGGAACCCGCTCATGGTGTCAGGATTTAGTATAAGCGAAACAGCAGGATAATTTTATTGACATATCCGGCAAATGCCGGAAATTGCTGTGGGTGGCAGGATTATTTTCGGAGTGTGGCACAGACTTGACCGTTCAGAACGTTCGGAGTCTGGTATGGGAAAAACCGCGATTCCGGGATTGTTCACACGCCCGGATTTTTTCCAACGCTATCCTGTTTCCGGCGCAGGACGTGGAATGTTGACATCCTCCCCCGCCTGAAGGCGAGAGATTTCTACGGAGTCAGAGCACAATGCCCTGATCTCTTCGGTGGGTTCCTGCTGCTGGCAACCTTGCTGCATCGCTCACTTCACAGGCCAGTCGGGCGTGTCCCGCCCTTGGTATGTTTATCGTGCCGACTGCATCGGCGTTTTCCTCAAATCCACATGTTACGCATCGGAATCCGGATTGCGTCTT
>CAZRQR010000001.1:0-62903 GCA_964602435.1 uncultured Oxalobacter sp. | reverse complement strand
ATAAACCCTTTCATTGGAAAACCTGCAGGAAAATCCGGCCTCCTGTTCCTGTGACCATCACCATGTCATCTCCATTGACGTTATACCGATTCTGCCGATCACGATACATGTTGTACAGGAAATCAACCCAAGGCTACGCATGGATACGAAGTCACATCAGAAAAATGACCGCACAATCCCGAAAAACCACTCCAAACCGGAATCATCCGTCGCCGGAACCAGCTGACAATATCCTTTATCTGACACCGATCGGTTACAAATTCAGGCTGCATACAACCGTCATATTCATTTCCCCGGATGGAATGCCATTCCTGCTTTCGGCACATCTCGTATCGTTTCCGGTCCGGTCATCCTGACCGCAAATAGCCTATCCGGTTCAAATCCGGCAAACAAAAACTGCCCGCAGCAGAAAACGGTAGCCGTTTTTTATCTACCGATGACTTCAATTAAAGAAAAAACAGCAACTTTAAACATCCGGAATGTCTAACTTTCAAACCAAGATGGAGAAAAAATCATGCGAATCAATATTTTCAAAAGAAGGGAAAAACATTCCTGACGAAGCAACAGGTACCGATTGGACAATCGAAATCTGGGGTATGGATCTTGATCTTGAGAAAGACCATCCGGAAATGTTTCCGATTCCTTGTCCCGGAAAACAAATCCGTCTCAACGGATATGCTATCAGCAATACGCCTGAAATACCGGATTGAAATTTTCATGACATTCAGTTTTCCAGTGATATTTGAAAATCATCAATTCAGGATATTCCATTCCGGGTTTCAATGGTCGTTTTCATTCAGGAAACCGGCTGCGGCCGGTTTCAGATTTCTGAAGAGATCATGTATGCAAACAAGTTGGGTTGTCTTGACATCCTCCACGCTCTGAAGGACGTGGAGGATGTCAACCTGATAAGATGGGGAAAAAAACCTTCGGTTCCACGATCGCTTATCTTTTTTGATGGATGCGTGCGATTGGTCAAGCAAATAGGTCTGCAGGGAAATTTTCAGAAACAATTTCATTCAGACAGGTTCTGTTCTTTTTATCAACCAGTCTTTTACCGGCTCAGGAACCAACGGCAACAGATTTTGCCGCACCTTTTCATGATAACGATTCAACCAAGATATTTCTTCTTCAGCAAGCAACGACCTGTCGATACATCGGGTATCTATCGGACATTGGGTCAATGTCTCGAATCTGAGGAATTCGCCAAATCCTGTATCGCCAACCACTTGATTGACTACCAGATTTTCCAGTCGGATACCCCATTTTCCTTCACGATAAACACCCGGTTCGATGGAAGTCACCATTCCCTCTTCCATGGCTGTACGGGATTCAGGTTTCGCATGATAGGAAATTCCCTGGGGACCTTCATGGACGTTCAGAAAATACCCGACTCCATGCCCGGTTCCATGACCATAATCAATCCCCAAAGCCCACAAAGGTCTGCGGGCAATACTGTCGAGCATCGGCGCAGGAATCGAACGCGGAAAAGAGGTTTCCGACAAGGCAATCAGACCTTTCAGAACAAGAGTGAAATCCCTTTTCTGTTCCTGACTTGGAAGACCGACAGGAATGACTCTTGTCATGTCTGTTGTTCCGCCCAAATATTGGCCTCCCGTATCAATCAACAGCAAACCATCACCATCGATAAAGGTAAAAGTCTCTTTGGTTGCCTGATAATGTGGCAAGGCAGCATTTGCATTGAATCCGGCTATCGTTCCGAAACTGGGTGAAACATAATGCGGCCGAACGGATCTGAACGACTCTATTTTTTCCGCAACAGTCAGTTCGGATATCCTGTCACCGTTCCCTCCGGCCAACTGCGCATCGAACCATGCTTGGAATTCACAGAATGCCGCACCATCTTCCAGCATGGTTCTGCGGATATGTTCTATTTCCTTTTTCGACTTTCTGGACTTGAGAAGCACTATCGGACTGGTACTTTCAATTCTCCTGATGCCAGAATCCGGAACCTCTGCAAGAGCGTAAGTCGTTCTGTCCGGATCATATAACAGACTTGTACCAGCAGGCAGATGACGCAGTATATCGGTAACCCTGCTATAAGATTCTGTTTTTATGCCATCTTTTTCCAGCATCTCCACCAGATCTGCCGGTATCTTGTTGCGATCAATCATCAGAAAGACCGATTCAGAACCAATCAGCAAGTATGAAACAAACACCGGATTGAATTCAATATCCGCTCCCCTCAAATTCAAGGACCACGCGATATCATCCAGTGTCGATACCAGATACCAGTCTGCCTGCCGGATCTTCATTTCCGAACGGATCAGATCAATTTTTTCCCTGCGGGACAAACCGGCGAATTCGGCTGTGTGTTCAAAAACAGATTTACTGGATATCAGCGGTCTTTCTTTCCAGACCATTGATACCGGATCAATGTCCGTTCTGAAAACGAAATTTTCAGACGCCAGTGCATTTTCAAGCGAACGCCCCTGATTCAGGGATACCAAATGACCATCGATACCCACAACACTCCCTTCAGGGCAATTTTCGGCTATCCATTCGACATAAGGCATATTCTTCCTGCCTTTCACTCTGCACATATCGATCCCGGTTCCATTCAGCTGCCTGGCTGCCTGTGACCAGTACCGGCTGTCCACCCAAAGCGATGCCCTGTCTTTCCCGACCACGAGAGTGCCCGCCGAACCGGTGAATCCCGAAAACCATTCCATACTGCGCCAGTGACCGGGCAGATATTCCGACAGATGCGGATCCGAACTGGGAATGACTAGCACATCAACTGACTGGTCGTGCATGGCTGACCGCAAAGCAGCCAGACGCTCGCGAATTTTATCGTTCTGCCTGAAACCGTTTTTCATGTCATCCTTTCGGTAAATTTGGCCTGAATCGTATTTTAATGGATATGCAATGTCACACAACCGAATGGCATTTCCGATTGTCAAAACTATTCATTCTGTCATATAGTCATATCGGAATCTCCCGAAAATCCAGAGACCGGAAAAATCATGCCAGAATCGATAAACGAAAAAGCACGTGAAATTCTGAAAAATTCCGAGCAGATTTATTCTGCCGAACAGGTTCAGAAAACAATTATGGAACTGGCGTCGGAACTGAACCGTGATTTCGGGTCGTCGGAGCAGGCACCGCCGCTTGTCATGACTATCATGGGAGGCGCAGCCATCTTCGCTGGCCAACTGCTTCCCCATCTGGTTTTTCCCCTGGAATTCGATTTCATACATGTCTCATGTCATGGTAATGAAGAATATGGAGGAGAATTCATCTGGAAGGTCATTCCACGACAGAATGTCATCAACCGGACCGTCATCGTACTTGACGATATAATGGATGAAGGACAAACACTGTTGCATGTACGGGAAAAACTGCTCGACATGGGAGCAGCCAGAGTCGTTCTTGTGGCATTTGCCGAAAAAAACACAGGAGTGACAAAACCTGTCAAAGCCGATTATGTGGGTTTGACTGTACCGGGACAATTTATTATCGGCTTTGGTATGGATATTGAAGGGTTCTGGCGGAATCTTCCGGATATCAGAGTATTAAAAAAAAGCTAACCCTTTGTTTCAAAAAGAAATTTTATCATACATTCAGGAAACGGGCCTGATTTTCCGGATAAGGCCATCCAGTACATCCAGATCGGAAAAGTCAATAATAAGCTGTCCTTTTCCTTTCGGACCCAATTTGAAGCTGACTCTGGTCGCAAGCAAATCCGAAAGTTCTTCCTCAAGTTGAACGAGATCGGCCGATTTTTCCCTGACTGTCCTTTTTACCGTGTTCCTGTTGTCCAATGCCTGTGCAACCAGTTTTTCGGCTTCGCGCACAGACATGCGTTTCGCCACGATCTGTGTAGCCAGAGTGATTTGTGTCGAGCCATCAACCGCCAGCAATGCCCGCGCGTGTCCCATATCGATATCTCCCGCTACAAGCATGGTCTGGACCGGTCTGGTCAGATTCAGGAGACGCAACAGATTGGTCACCGCACTTCTGGAACGCCCTACTGCAGAAGCGGCCTGTTCATGGGTAAAACTGAAATCGGTTATCAATCGGTGAATACCCTGGGCTTCTTCAAGAGGATTGAGATCCTCTCTTTGTATATTCTCGATCAGAGCCATGGCAGCGGCAGTCCGGTCATCAACTTCTTTTACAATAACAGGCATATCCTGAAGACCTGCCATTTGCGCTGCCCGGAAACGGCGTTCTCCTGCGATGATTTCGTAAATTTTCCCGCCATTCCCGTTTTCAGCCGGTCGCACCAGAATTGGCTGCATGACACCCTGTTCCCTGATAGATTGGGCCAGTTCATTGAGAGCGCCCTCATCCATTCGTGTTCGCGGCTGGTATTTACCTGCTTTCAACCGGGATATCGGCAAAACCGAAACCGGTGATTCAGTCGAAAAATCCGGAGTGGAACCCAGCAAAACTTCCAGTCCACGTCCCAGTCCCTTCTTTTTTCTTGCAGTTGTTTCGCTCATTTCGCGTGAATATATACTTTTGAATGATCAATACCTGTCTTTCAGCCATTCCAGCATTTCCTTCGCAAACCCCAGATATGCCTGGGCACCTTTGGACGAAGGATCAAAATCAATTCCGGGCAATCCATATGAAGGCGCTTCGGCCAGTCTGACATTCCGGGGAATAACGGTCTTGAAAACCTTGTCTCCGAAATGTTTTTCCAGCTGATCAGAAACATGCTGGGACAAGGTTGCCCTTTTGTCAAACATGACCCTCAAAAGACCTATAATCCTCAGGTTCCTGTTCAGGTTAGCATGGACATGCTTGATGGTATTGACCAGATCGGACAATCCTTCCAGTGCGTAATACTCGCATTGCATGGGAATAATGACTCCGTCCGCGGAACTGAAAGCATTCAGAGTCAACAGCGACAAGGCGGGTGGACAATCAACCAGGATAAAATCATACTGTTCCCTGACAGAATCCAGTGCTTCTTTCAGACGCTTGTCACGACGATCCATATCGACCATTTCTACTTCCGCACCGGACAGTTCACGGTTGGCAGGCAGAATTTCATAATATCCGGTAGAGGCCTTTTGCAGAATGTCTTTCACGTCGGCCAGTCCAAGCAATACTTCATATATGGATGCATCCAGCTCCGTTTTCTGGATACCGCTCCCCATTGTTGCATTTCCCTGGGGATCCAGATCGACAAGAAGGACTCTTTGACCCAGTCTTGCAAGACCTGCTGCCAAATTGACAGTCGTCGTCGTTTTGCCGACTCCCCCTTTTTGATTGGCAATGCAGAATATGGTGGCCATAAAATGTCTTTTTTACGAACGAATTAATCCGGCAATCAACGAGCACAAGCATTTTCTACTATTATCAAATGCCGTTGTGCATCCAGTTGGGGCACTTTTAACGATTCAATCCGGCTTATTTTCCAGTCTGAATCTAGATTACCGATTTCATCTAATGGAATCAATCCCTTCATTGCATAAAATTTTCCATCTTCTTCCAGCAAATGACCGGAAAGGTTGATGAAATCGGACAAATCTGAAAAAGCCCTAGAAATAATGGCGTCGAATTTGTTTTCTACCGAGAGTTTCTCGACTTTTCCGGAATAGACCGTCACATTATTCAGTCCCAGTTCTATTCTTGCCTGATTCATGAACGCGGTTTTTTTCCGCACGACATCCACTAAAGATATATTCTTGTCTGGATAAATGATCGCAAGTACCAGCCCCGGCAAACCGGCACCGGATCCCACATCGAGAATATTACGGGATTCTGAGAGAAAGGCAGCGACGGAAAGTGAATCTAGCAAATGATATATCAGCATGGAATGAGGATCCCTGACAGCCGTCAGGTTATATGTGGAATTCCATTTGTTCAGCAAAAAAAGGTAATCCACCAGTTTGGCAATTTGCGTTTTTTCCAGAAAAAAACCCAGCTCCTGCGCCCCTGATTCAAGCAGAGATTCCGCTTGAATCCGTCCCATTACCTTACCGTTCTTTTCCGACATAAACTACTCTCCGGCTTCAGCGAAACTGATCAATCCCTGTTTCTTCAGATGAATCAGCAACAACGAAATAGCGGCCGGTGTCACTCCAGAAATTCTGGAAGCCTGACCCAGTGTCTCCGGTCTCTGTTTGTCCAGTTTCTGACGGACTTCTATGGATAAAGCGCTTACCTCCGAATAATTCATATCGGCAGGCAATTGCAGATTCTCGTAATATTGTTGCCTCTTGACCTCACGCATCTGTCTTTCGATATAACCGGCATATTTGATCTGTATTTCAACCTGTTCCTTGACCTGATTGTCCAGATCATCTTCCGTTTTCCAGTTATCTCCTGTAATTGAAGTCAGACTGGACAAACTGTCATAACTGACATCCGGCCGTTTCAGCAAATCCGCAAGAGAATATTCTCTTTCTATTTCCTTGCCAATCACTCTTTCAGATTCCTGCACAGACAACATGGAAGGATGAACCCACGTGGATTTCATGCGTTCTATTTCCCTGGCAATTTTTTCACGCTTTCTTTCAAATGCAATCCACTGTTCTTCACTGACACATCCTATTCTGTAACCGATTTCCGTCAGTCTCATATCCGCATTATCTTCCCGCAAACTCAACCGGTACTCTGCCCTGCTGGTAAACATGCGGTAAGGTTCGTTCACTCCCTGTGTCACCAGATCATCCACCATGACGCCGAGATAGGCTTCGCTTCGTTTCGGAACCCAAGGTTCTTCACCAGAAACATACCGGGCTGCATTGATGCCCGCCAGCAATCCCTGCGCCGCAGCTTCTTCATATCCGGTTGTACCATTTATCTGGCCCGCAAAGAAAAGCCCCTTTACCTGACGTGTTTCCAGCGACGATTTCAGACATCTGGGATCATAAAAATCATATTCAATGGCATAACCGGGTCTTAAAACGTGAGCGTTTTCAAGGCCGGGAATGGAATGAACCAGTTTTATCTGAATATCAAAAGGCAAACTGGTTGAAATACCGTTTGGATAATACTCATGCGTATTCAAGCCCTCGGGCTCAAGAAATATCTGGTGAGCATTCTTATCCGAAAAACGATGGATCTTGTCTTCTATCGATGGACAATAACGCGGACCAATTCCCTCGATTATTCCCGTAAACAGGGGACTCCTGTCCAAACCTGACCGGATAATGTCATGCGTTTCAGTATTGGTACTGGTAATCCAGCATGGCAACTGCTCAGGATGCATGGAAGCGTTCCCTCTTAACGAAAAAACAGGAACCGGATCGGAATCGCCCGACTGTTTTTTCATAACTGTAAAATCGACAGTCCTTCCATCGATTCTTGGAGGTGTTCCAGTTTTCAGGCGCCCCTGAGGAAACTGAAGTTCTTTCAGACAATCTGACAGAGCAATGGCAGGAGCATCTCCGGAACGTCCTCCGGAATACGAACTCAACCCCACGAAAATTTTTCCATCAAGGAATGTGCCCGTAGTCAACACAACAGCAGAAGAACGAAATTCCACTCCACCCTGGGTTTTTACGCCCAATATACATCCCTGTTCAATAATCAGTTCATCAACCTGCTGCTGAAAAAGAGAAAGATTCTCCTGATTTTCCAACTGATACCGGATTGCCTGTCTGTACAATACCCTGTCAATCTGGGCACGTGTCGCCCTGACTGCCGGTCCTTTGGATGAATTCAATACCCTGAACTGTATACCTGCACAGTCAGCAGCCAAAGCCATTACTCCTCCCAAGGCATCAACTTCCCTGACAAGATGGCTCTTTCCTATCCCTCCTATTGAAGGATTACATGACAATTGTCCCAATGTTTCAAAATTATGCGTTATCAGTAATGTTTTCTTTCCCATCCTAGCCGAAACCAGTGCAGCTTCCGTTCCTGCATGACCACCACCAACAACAACAACATCAAAACGAATCGAATAAAGCATAAAAGATCAGCCCGGAAAACATTCATACATGTTTCACGTGAAACATATCCAACAAAAAAACAAGAAGGGAAGTATTTTAGTTCGTTTTCACACAAAAAATATTCTGAAACAACTATTTATTTTAAATATTCCAAAACACAACAAAAAATCATTAAAATATGTGGATAAATTTGTTGATAAGTTGTGGGTCGGGCGGGTACAACATACTTTGTCGAAAGACCCAGAAAAAATATACAAAATATATGCTCGACTTATCCCAAAAGTTCATTTTTTATAACACATTGATTTTAAATAAATTAAAATAGTTATACACAAACCGGTTGTAGCTTATTATTCCTATATACATATCTGAATAATTAGATAAAAGACCATCTATTACCAACCAGCAGGTATTTCTGATTTGACAGTTCCATCTGCTAAAATGATATACCTGCTTGAACTTATCTTTTATATTGAAGAAGACTAAAGAAATGAATTCTCAAGATCAGAAAAAAGAGCTGCTCAAAAAAAACGCTCTTGCCTTTCACCGTTTTCCGATACCTGGAAAGATCAGCGTTGAACCAACCAAACAGGTCAGAGACCAGAACGAACTGGCACTTGCCTATACGCCCGGTGTAGCCTGTGCATGCCAAGAAATTCATGCCAATCCGGAAGACGCCTATATCTATACAACCAAAGGAAATTTGGTTGCCGTCATATCCAACGGGACAGCCGTCCTCGGACTAGGTAACATCGGAGCACAGGCTTCCAAACCCGTCATGGAAGGCAAAGGCGTTCTTTTCAAGAAATTCGCAGGTATCAACGTTTTTGACCTTGAAATCAACGAACTGGATCCTGACAAACTTTGCGACATCATCGCCTCTCTGGAACCGACGTTTGGTGGTATCAATCTGGAGGACATTCGCGCACCGGAATGTTTCTATATCGAAAGAAAACTGCGTGAAAGAATGAATATTCCTGTTTTCCACGATGATCAGCATGGTACGGCCGTTATCGTTGGTGCAGCCATTCTCAATGCCCTGAAGATTGTCGGAAAAGATATTAAAGACTGCAAAATGGTTGTATCCGGTGCAGGCGCTGGTGCTCTGGGCTGTCTGGAACTGTTGGTTGATCTGGGATTTCCGCTCAAGAATATCTGGGTTACCGATATCAAGGGCGTGGTTTACAAGGGCCGCAAGGAACTGATGGATCCTGATAAGGAAATTTATGCACAAGATACTTCCGCCCGCACCCTGATGGATGTCATACCCGATGCGGATATTTTCCTGGGACTTTCCGCCGGCAATATCCTGAAACCTGAAATGGTTCTGAAGATGGCGAAGGATCCGATTATTTTCGCCATGGCCAATCCGATCCCGGAAATTTTGCCTGAAGTGGCGCATGCAACCCGTGACGATGCGATCGTCGGTACAGGTCGTTCGGATTATCCGAACCAGGTCAACAATTCCATGTGTTTCCCGTATCTGTTCAGGGGAGCGCTGGATTGCCGTGCGAAAACGATCAACCGTGAAATGGAACTTGCCGCAGTCCAAGCTATTGCAAGTCTGGCTGAGATGGAATGCCCGCCCGAAATCGAGGCAATGTATGGCAAAAAATATACTTTCGGTCGAGATTACCTATTGCCGTTCCAGTTTGATCCGCGTTTGCTGTGGACAGTAGCCCCCGCTGTCGCGCAAGCCGCCATGGATTCCGGCGTTGCACAGGCACCTATCGCTGATATGGAAGCCTATCGTCAGAAACTGAAAGATTCCGTGAAGTAACGGGTTCGTTCGAAAATAAAAAGCCGTGCATGTTGTCATGCACGGCTTTTTGATGGCTCGTTTTTTATTTTAGTTTCCAGTCGAGAAATTCTCCTGCCATAAGCGGAACGACTCTGTTTTGTCCGAAGGGCAAATCTTCCGGAATTTGCCACTTTTCTTTTGTCAGGGTGATTTTGTTTCTGTTGATTGGCAAATTGTAGAATTTCGGTCCATTGATACTGGTGAACCGTTCCAGCTTGTCCAGTTGTCCGGCTTCCTCGAAAACTTTCACATACAATTCGATAGCGTGTGATGCCGTATAGCAACCGGCACATCCGCAGGCATTTTCTTTTGTATCACGTGCATGGGGAGCGGAGTCCGTTCCAGCAAAAAAACGGGTATTTCTGTGAGTGACGGCCCTGATCAATGCTTTTCTGTTTTCTTCTCGTTTCAGAACAGGCAGGCAGTAATAATGGGGACGAATACCACCTGCAAACAGGCTGTTTCGGTTAAACAGCAAATGATGTGGCGTGACAGTTGCACCGATATATCCTTCAGCATCTGTTACATATTCGGCTGCCGCTTTGGTCGTGATATGTTCAAAAACGATTTTAAGATCTGGAAGTTTTTTTCGGAGTGGTATCAGGATCTTGTCAATAAAAACGGCTTCCCTGTCGAATATGTCAATTTCCGGATCAGTCACTTCGCCGTGCATCAAAAGCGGAATACCCTGTTTTTGCATTTCTTCCAGAGTTTCGATGCAGTTGTCAAGCGATGTCACACCGGCATCGGAATTGGTCGTTGCGCCTGCCGGATAAAGTTTCACACCATGAATGATTCCGCTCACCTTGGCGGTTTTTATTTCTTCCGGTCGTGTGTTATCGGTCAGGTACAGGGTCATGAGCGGTTCGAACTGATTTCCTTCCGGGAGGGAATCCATTATTCTTTGCCTGTATGAAATGGCGTCCTTTGTCGTTGTGATGGGGGGACGCAAGTTGGGCATGATGATAGCCCGCCTGAACTGTTTCGCGGCTTGAGGTACAGTCGAATCGAGTACGTTTCCGTCCCTGAGATGAAGGTGCCAGTCATCCGGCTGGATAATCGTTAATGATTGCATATATGATTGCGGCATAATGAGAATTTCGTTTCTGAAAATTTCATTTTATTTTATTTGGTGGTTTTGTTCAGATTTTTTATGGCAGGGTATTCAGATGGGGAACCGTATATCAAGTGTTACGACGAGAACAGGCGACAAGGGAGAAACAGGTCTTGCAAACGGCAGCCGGGTTGGGAAGGACAGTTTGAGGATAAATGCTCTTGGCGATGTTGATGAATTGAATTCGGTTATTGGTCTGGTTGTATCTGAAAATGTTTCCGAGGAAATCAATGCTGAACTGGTATTGATCCAGAACGAACTGTTCAGTCTTGGTGCCGGATTGGCAATGGCGACAGGGCAGGATACTTCTGTCGATGAAAGACAGATCGAACGTATTGAGCAGAAAATCCTGTCCGGGAACAGGACATTGCCACTATTGAAAGAGTTCATATTGCCGGGCGGGACACGATCCGCTGCCTTGTTACATTTTGCAAGATGCGTGTGCCGGCGTGCGGAACGGAGTATTGTGGCTCTTTCAGGAGAGGAAGGGATATCGCCTCTATGGATACGCTATCTCAACCGTCTGTCCGATCTTTTTTTTGTTTTTGGACGGTTGGCCAACCAGTTGGCCAACCACTCCGATGTTTGCTGGAAAAGATAGGCTTTATCAGAGTCGCTTGTCGAATTCGATGCATGCATAAGCGGAATGGTTGTGAATCGATTCAAAATTTTCCGCTTCGAGGGTATATGCTATTATCCGGTCGTCCTTGTTCAGCATGCATGCAACATCACGTACCAGATCCTCGACGAATTTCGGGTTGTCATAGGCATGTTCGGTAACGTATTTTTCGTCTGGACGTTTCAGAAGGCCAAACAATTCACAAGATGCCTGTGCTTCGATACGGCTTATGAGATCTTCTGCGGGAAGATCGTCCTTCAGGAGAGCCTTGACCGTTATATGGGATCTCTGGTTGTGAGCTCCATAAGCGGAAATTTCCTTGGAACAGGGACAAAGGCTTGTAACCGGAACAAGCACTTTCAGAGTCGTTTCAAGGATGCCTTCTTTTATTTCGCCAGTGAACCCGACTTCGTAATCCATCAGACTTCTGACTCCGGAAACAGGAGCGGTTTTCGTCATGAAAAAGGGAAACGACAGTTCGATGCATCCGGATTCTGCATCCAGCAATTTCAGCATATCACGGATCAACTGGCCGAAAATCCCGATATTCAGTGGTTCTGAGCTGGAACCTGTAAATTCTTCAAGAAGAGCGATAAAACGGGACATATGCGTACCTTTTTTCTGGTCGGGCAAACGCACATACATATTCCAGGTACCGACAGATGACTGGATTCCGTTCTTTGTCTGGATCCGTAAAGGATGGCGGACCCCCTTGACACCGACTTTCTGTATGGCGATGTGTCTGGTATCCAGAGTACTTTGAACGTCCGGAATGGAAAGGATATCGGAATTCATTTTTGTAGCTGATGGGCTGGTTATTGTTGCATGGGTATTTGAACAATCATCCCAGTTATAATCAAAAGAGTGGGTATCTCTGAAATTCATTATTTAACCTTAAAAAGCGCTATACAGAAAATTACCCGATACAGTCGCAACCGGAAGAATCGGTGAATTTTCCAAAGCGTTCCTGAATTGATGTAATGATGCCATTTTTATCAAGTTTGTGCATGGCAAGTAACAGGCTTACATCTCCGTGATCTATGAATTTGTCGGGCAGACCAAGCAAAAGAACGGGATTCGTCATTCCTTCTTCCGCAAGCGCTTCTATGACAGCGGAACCTGCACCTCCTGAAACAGTTCCCTCTTCAACTGTTACGAGAGCATGATGGGTTTGTGCCATTTCAAGAATGAGGTTTTTGTCAATCGGCTTGATAAAGCGCATGTTGACAACAGTAGCGTCTATTGATTCTCCTGCAGCCAAACCGGGTGCGACCATGGTACCGAATGCGAGAATGGCGACATGCTTGCCTTTTCTGAGGATTTTTCCTTTTCCGATCGGCAGGGAAATGAATTCTTTCTGTACGGGAATTCCGATACCTGTTCCACGAGGATAGCGCACGGCAGCAGGTCCATTGTATGAAAATGCGGTTGTCAGCATCTGGCGTAACTCGTTCTCGTCGCAAGGAGCCATAATGACCATATTCGGAATACATCTCAAATAGGCCATATCATAATTTCCGGCATGTGTCGCGCCATCAGCGCCGACCAGACCGGAACGGTCGAGTGCAAACGTCACGTCGAGATTCTGCAAGGCGACATCATGGATAAGCTGGTCGTATGCTCTTTGCAGGAAAGTCGAATAGATTGCGACCACCGGCTTGAATCCTTCGCAGGCCAGTCCGGCTGCGAAAGTGACGGCATGCTGTTCCGCAATACCGACATCGAAAAAACGGTCCGGGTAATCATTCGCAAATCTGACCATTCCCGATCCTTCCCGCATAGCCGGAGTGATTCCAATCAGTTTTCCGTCGGTTGCCGCCATATCGCACAGCCATTCGCCGAAAACATCGGCATAAGTCGGTTTCAGGCCGGAGGAAGGCTTTATGCCCTCTTCAAGGCTGAATTTTCCAAGGCCGTGGTACAAGACCGGATCGGCTTCTGCCAGTTTGTAGCCATGTCCCTTTTTGGTGACAATATGAAGGAATTGTGGACCTGTCCGCTGTTTCAGGTTTTGTAAGGTCGGAACAAGCAATTCCAGATCATGACCGTCAATAGGTCCGACATAATTGAATCCGAATTCCTCAAAAAGGGTTGCAGGCGCAATCAGTCCTTTTGCATGTTCCTCGAACCGTTTGGCGATTTCAAGCATGGGGCCACGCAAAACGGTTCTTCCGACGTTTTTGGCCGTGGCATAGAATTTGCCGGACATCAGCCGGGCGAGATAGCGGTTCAGGGCGCCAACCGGCGGCGATATGGACATGTCGTTGTCATTCAAAATGACAAGCAGTCTGATATCGTCATAAATGCCGACGTTATTCATGGCTTCAAATGCCATTCCGCCTGTAATGGCTCCGTCACCGATTACTGCGATTGATGTATAGTTTTCCTTTTTCAGTCTGGCCGCGAGAGCCATGCCGAGCGCTGCGGAAATGGATGTTGACGAATGGGCCGTTCCGAAAGCATCATATTCGCTTTCGTCCCTTTTCGGAAAACCGGACATACCTCCCCATTGCCGCAATGTTTTCATGCGGTCTTTTCGGCCGGTCAGAATCTTGTGCGCATAACTCTGATGGCCAACATCCCAGATCAGTCTGTCGGTCGGCGTGTCAAATACGTAATGCAATGCAATGGTCAGTTCTACGGTACCCAGATTGGATGAAAGATGGCCACCCGTTTTTGAAACGGACTGGATAATATAATCACGCAGTTCAGCAGCCAGTTTTCCCAGATCGGAGAACGGCAATTTTCTGAGATCTGCAGGATTGTTTATGGTATCTAACAATTCCATTATTTTTTCCGGTTTACTATCAGGTCAGCGAGTTCCCTTAAATAGTCCGCTTTTTTTCCAAAGAATTTCAGGGCATCGTGTGCCTGGCAGCGTAATTGTTCGGCCAGTTTTTCGGAATTTTCAAGCCCGAGCAACGAAACATATGTGGGTTTGTTATTCATGACATCTTTTCCGGGAGTTTTTCCCAGTTCTTTCTGGTCGGTCGTTACATCCAGAATGTCGTCAACCACCTGAAATGCAAGTCCCGTTGCCTTTGCATAATCTTCCAGTGCCCTGTTTTCTTCAGAAGAAGGTATTTTTGCGGACAATGCTCCCAGCATGACCGATGCCTTGAGAAGGGCACCCGTTTTCAGGCGATGCATCTGTTCCAGTTGCTCGACGGAAAGTTGTTTTCCTGTACTGTCCAGATCGATGGACTGACCCCCGCACATTCCTAGGGAACCGGCTGCTTCCGAGAGTACCTGATATCGCTTTACAGTCAGTACCGCATCGTCATTCACGTTTGACAGAACGATGAAAGCCTGTGCCTGAAGGGCATCTCCGGCCAGTAGCGCCATTGCCTCACCGAATTTGACATGAACGGTAGGTTTTCCGCGTCTCAAGACATCGTTGTCCATACAGGGCATATCGTCGTGAATCAGGGAATAAGCATGAATCATTTCAACGGCCGATGCAACCTGTACCATGATTGCCGGTTTGGCATCAAACAATGTCCCGGTCGCGAAAACCAGCAATGGACGGATTCGCTTGCCTCCATCCAGAACCGCATAACGCATGGCCTTGTGCAACTGTTGCGGAATCCGGTTTTCTTGCGGTAACAGTCCGGAAAGGTTTTCTTCCATAACCGACTGCACGGATTGCATCCAGACATCGAAAGGTTCAGTCATTTTCATCTCCGTTCCGGTTTTCGGGAGTGAAAGGTTTTAGAAGTTCTTCATCCAGTATCCGGATCTGTTTTTCGACCTTATCCAGCTGGGCCGTACAGAACCTGACCAGTTCGACTCCCTTTCGGTATGCATCGATAGATGATTCCAGTGAAAGTTCACCTGCTTCCAGTTTCGTTACCAGTTGCCCCAGTTCTGCAAGAGCCTGTTCGAAGGAAAGGTCTTTTTTATCGTGATTATCATTAGACATAAGAAGCAGATATCGCAGGTTTGTTGTAAAGAAGGTGTAAAATTCAATGAAAATAAGACGTTATTATTTTTGCCAGAATTTGTCATTATACGCCATGAGCCGTTTTGACAGGTTTTCCGGTGTACGGTATTCCGGCTTCTTTTCAGGACAAAATGCCGTGTAACCGGATTTTTCCGTCACAGTTTGTATTGTCGCCGTTCTTTGCAGGTTTTTTTAAATGCAGTCTCTCTGGATGCTTTTCGCAACGTTTCTTTTTTCCCTGATGGGAGTTTGCGTGAAGTTGGTATCTGAAGATTATTCAACTCCTGAAATCGTGATGTACAGAAGTCTGGTCGGCGCACTTTTTCTGGGTTGCATGGTCAGTGCCAGAGGAGGTTCTTTCAGAACCGCTTATCCTTTCCAGCATTTGTGGCGTGGTGTTGTCGGTGCGACAGCTTTCGGTCTCTGGTTTTTTTCATTCAGGGGATTGCCGCTTGCGACGGCGATGACGCTGAATTACATGTCGCCGATCTGGATCGCCGGCATTCTATTTGGTATCGGTTTGTATCACGGGCGGGTCCGGTTTGAATGGAGGCTGGTCTGTGCCATTGTTGCCAGTTTCGCGGGCGTTATTTTGTTGTTGCAGCCGACAATTAGTGCGGATCAGTGGCAGGCAGGAATGGTCGCTCTTGTATCTGGCGTCCTTGCCGCTCTGGCGTATCTTCAGGTAAGGCATCTCGGCAATCTTGGTGAGCCGGAATATCGCGTGGTATTTTATTTTTGCATGATCGGCACAGTGGGTGGTGCCGTTATTTCCGTATTATGTGCGCATTTGCCGGGAAGTGACGGTATTGCATTCCACAGTCATAGTGTCCGGGGAGTGGTGTTGCTGACATTGATCGGAATATTTGCCGCAGTCGGCCAGATGGCCATGACGCGTGCCTATCACCTTGGAAAAACACTGGTTACTGCCAATCTGCAATATTCCGGTATTGTCTTTTCCAGCATCTGGGGGATTCTGATATGGGAAGATTTTCTCGGATGGGCAGGTTGGCTTGGTATCATCGTCATTTTGGGAAGCGGTATTTCCACAACCTTTTTCGATGTCCGCCACAAAATGGCTTCTACCATGAAAACCTATGGAGAAGCCAGAAAGACAATAGCACGGAAAACCGGATGAGAACCGGATCAATGTGCTTCATCCCAGTTTTTTCCGAATCCGACTTCAGTAATCAGCGGTACTTTCAGCTGTGCGACGCCGCCCATCAATTCCGGCAATTTTTTTCTGACCAGATCCAGTTCTTTTTCGGGAACTTCCAGAACCAGTTCATCATGAACCTGCATAACCAGTTTCGTTCCAAGCTGTTTGTTTTCTATCCAGTTTTCCACTTCTATCATGGATAACTTGATAATATCCGCTGCCGTACCCTGCATGGGCGCATTGATGGCAGCTCGTTCTGCGGCCTGGCGGCGAGGCCCGTTCGGTGAATTGATTTCAGGAAGCCAGAGTCTTCTGCCAAAAACGGTTTCGACATATCCCTGTTCTCTGGCAGTCCGGCGAATATCATCCATGTATTGCGCAACACCCGGATAACGCTGGAAATAGCGGTCGATATAGTTTTTGGCATCGGTCCGGCTGATTCCGAGATTGGAAGCGACGCCAAAGGCACTCATGCCATAGATCAGACCGAAATTGATGACTTTGGCATAACGACGTTGTTCAGGATTGACTTCCAGCGGAGTGATATCGAACAGTTCCGCTGCCGTTGCGCGATGGACATCCTGCCCGTCATGGAAAGCCTTGAGAAGGTTGGCATCGCCTGACAGGTGCGCCATGATTCTCAGTTCGATCTGTGAATAGTCGGCTGAAACGATATAACAACCTTCGGGTGCTATGAACGCTTCCCGGATTCTTCTGCCCTCTTCCGTTTTGACAGGAATATTCTGGAGATTGGGATCACTTGACGCAAGACGTCCGGTAACGGCAACGGCCTGTGCATAATTGGTATGGACCCGCCCGGTTTCGGGATTGATCATTCTGGGCAGTTTGTCCGTATAGGTCGACTTGAGTTTCGCCATTCCCCTGTAATCCAGAATGATTCTGGGCAAAGGATAATCGAATGCCAGTTTTTCAAGGACTTCTTCACTGGTCGAGGGTGCGCCCGATGGTGTTTTTTTGACCATCGGAAGTCGCAGTTTGTCGAAAAGAATCTCGGCCAACTGTTTGGGTGAATTCAGATTGAAAATCTGTCCTGCAGCTGAATAGGCTTTCTTTTCCAGCTCGTCCATTTTGGTGCCGAGTTCCGAAGATTGCCTTAAAAGACGTTCGGGATCGATCAGAACGCCATTACGTTCCATCTTTTGCAGGACGACAAGAGTCGGCATTTCGATTTTTTCGTAAATGAAACGCAAACCCTCATTTTTTTCAATTCGGGACCACATGTTTTCGTGCAGTTGCAACGTGACGTCGGCATCTTCCGCAGCGTATAGGGTTGCGCGATCCAGTTCGATCTGGTCGAAACCGATTTGGGAAGCACCTTTGCCGCAAATTTCTTCATAGCCAATCGGTTTGTGTCCGAGCAGTCGTTCAGACAGACTGTCCATATCATGGCGTCTGTGCGATTCCAGCACATAGGATTCGAGCAGGGTATCATGCTCGATACCCTGCAGGCGGATATTGTAATTGGCGAAAATGTGACAGTCGTATTTGAGATTCTGGCCGACTTTCTTTTTGCCGGGATTTTCCAGCCAGTTTTTCAGTTTTCCAAGAACGTAATCAACGGATAACTGCCTGACGGGTTCGATCGTATGATGGGAAAGCGGTATATAAGCCGCATAACCCGGTTTGACAGAAAGAGAAATACCCACCAGCCTTGCTTTCATGGAATCCAGCGATGTCGTTTCCGTATCCAGCGAAGTCAGCGCGGCTGTATCAATCCGGTGAATCCAGTCTTCAAGCTGTTTTTCGGTCAATACGGTTTCATATTCCGGTGTTCCGATGAACCTGTCCGGTTTTGAACCGGAATGGCCGAATAATTCGAATTGATCCTGAATATCGTTTTTTTCCTGATGAACGGCATTCAGTTCCCGCAGCCAGCTTTTGAAACCGTAGCGCTCATAGGCTTTTTTCAGCCCTGCGATATCTTCCGTTTTTTTGACAAGTGTTTCATTGATTGACCGGAATTGACTGCCCAGATCGCAATTTGTCCGGATGGTAACCAGTTTTCGTGCCTGCGGGAGCCAGTCGAGCGATTTCCGCAAATTGTCACCGGTCATTCCCTTGATGTTTTCCGCATTTTCAATCACGCCATCCAGAGAACCGTACTGTGCAAGCCATTTGACAGCTGTCTTCGGACCGACCTTGCTGACACCCGGAATATTGTCCGATGTATCGCCGGTCAGGGAAAGGTAGTCGATTATCCGGTCTGGCGGAACACCGAATTTTCTGATGACGCCTTCCGTATCCATGATTTCATTGCTCATGGTATTGACCAGTGTTACCCGATCATTCACCAGTTGGGACATATCCTTGTCACCTGTCGAGACAACGGTATTAAATCCTTCCCGGCTTGCAATGGTGACAAGAGTACCTATGACATCATCTGCTTCAATACCTTCGACAGACAGAACCGGCCAGCCGAGCATTCTGACCAGTTCATGAATAGGAGCAATCTGTTTGACCAGATCATCAGGCATGGCGGCACGGTTTGCCTTGTATTCCTGATAGAGCTCGTTGCGGAAAGTTTTGCCTTTTGCGTCGAATATACAGGCAACGTAGGCTGTGGGATAATCCTTTTGCAGGCGATGCAGCATATTCAGAAAACCGTAAATGGCTCCGGTCGGCTCACCTTCGGCATTACGCAGATCCGGTAGGGCATGGTAGGCACGATAAAGGTAACTGGAACCGTCAACTAACAACAACAGTTTGTTCATATGGAAGAAAACGCAAAAAGCGTGCTCAAATTGCACGAAATCACCGATGTTAATTATGCAACGATTCTCAAGGCCAGAGAATCTTGGAGCATGTTCTCCATTATGTCAGAATTTATCGAATCGACAGAACGTCTTTCGGAAATAAATCCGGCCGTCACGATTTTCGGCTCTGCCCGTGTCCATCCGGACAGTCCCTACTATATTCAATGTATGGAGCTAGCGAGAAGATTGTCCGATGCTGGTTTTGCCGTTATTTCCGGCGGTGGTCCAGGTATTATGGCGGCAGCGAACCGTGGCGCCTACGAAGGAAAATCGCTTTCTGTCGGATTGAATATCGAATTGCCACATGAACAGGCACCTAATCATTGGCAGGATGTTTCCCTGAATTTCAGACATTTTTTTGCCAGAAAAGTGGCTTTTGCCAAATATGCTGACGCTTTTGTCCTGTTTCCGGGCGGATTCGGAACACTTGATGAAATGAGTGAGGTCCTGACTTTGATCCAGACAGGAAAATCACGCCGCATTCCTGTCATTCTGGTGGGAAGCAAATTCTGGAAGGGATTTATCGACTGGTTATATGATTCTTTGCTGGTCGAGGGAATGGTGAACCGCGAAGATATCGAGTTGATGCAGATAATCGATGAAACCGACAAGGTACTTGAAGCGATTTTCTCGTTTTACGAAAAACGTGCGATGGGGCCCTCCGAAGAAGAAAGGCAGAAAATGCTTTACCTGTAAACAGGATCCGTTTGTTACAATATCTTATCCATTCATTATATTGGCACCAACCACCATGCAATCATTTTTTCATCTCAGAAAAACCATCGTGCTAGCTGCTTTGGCGGTTACGTCTGTGGCAGTGGGACAGGATGTACAGCAGTCGCCACAAGTGCAGGAACTGGAAATTATCGATGAAGTTGATCAGCCTGCCATCACCATTCGTAAACCGGACATGACGGGTGAAATTACAGAAAAGCGTCAGGGTGGAATTGTGGAAGAAATCAAGGTGAAAAGCGGTCCCAGTACGTATTACCTTTTTCCAAATGGACCGAATGGCGTTCCGGGTTCCTTTGAAAGCAATGAAGTAAAACCGGCATTGTGGAAGATACATGAATTCGACATCGTGGAATCCAAACAGGATGAAAAGAAAGAAGAAGTCGTTGAGCCGCTGAATGCTCCAGCATTACCTCCTCCGTCAATGAACTGACAGATGAGGCGCAGGATGTTTTTCATTATTGCTTAATCGCCTGGATAACTCATGGCAGTGTTTACACCGGTCAGTCTGCAGGATCTGATCCCTTGGATTTCATCTTTTTCTTTGGGTTCAGTCAGAAACATCAAAGGAATCAGTTCAGGAATCGAAAACAGCAACTTTTTTGTTTCCACAGAAAAAGGGGAGTATGTTCTCACTCTTTTTGAAAAACTGACTTTTGATGAATTGCCTTTTTATCTCAATCTGATGCAGCATCTTGCCCGAAAAGGAATCAGGGTGCCGGCACCTGTTCCGGACAATAATGGCAGGATTCTTCATTCATTATGCGGAAAACCGGCGTGTCTTGTCACGAAACTGGAAGGAGACTGGCAACCGGAACCCGGAACAATCCATTGTGCACAGGTTGGGGACATGATGGCGAAAATGCATCTTGCCGGACAGGATTATCCACTTCAACAGCCAAATCCCAGAGGCCTCGAATGGTGGAAAAAAACGGTTCCGCTTGTACTTTCATATTTGCCTGCCGATTCGTCGTTCATGCTTCAGGACGAATTGCGTTTTCAGGAAGAGTTCGCTGAAACGGGTCTTTACTGGAAACTTTTCCGCGGGCCTATCCATGCCGATTTATTCCGTAACAATGTAATGTTCGATGGTACCCGACTGACCGGTTTTTTCGATTTCTATTTTGCGGGTGATGATACGTGGTTGTTCGATGTGGCTGTGGCCATCAATGACTGGTGTATCGATCTTGAGTCAGGTGAACTGGATCCGGATCGTGTCAGGGCATTTCTAGGGGCCTATCATGCCATTCGTCCTTTTACGCTTGATGAATGTGCTGCATGGAAAACCATGTTGAGAGGCGCTGCATTGCGGTTCTGGATTTCCCGCCTGTATGATTTTTATCTGCCGCGTGAGGCGGAAATACTGACTCCGCACGACCCGCGCCATTTCGAACGTATCTTGAGATTGCGGATTGCACAACCCGCACCAGAACTTGTCTTATGAATTCACTGAAAGCGAGAACCGGATGGGAATGGATCCTGAATGGCTTGGCATTATTCAGGAAAAGACCCTTTTTTCTGACCAATCTGTTTTTCGCTTACCTAGTTTGCATGATCCTGCTGAGCATGATTCCGTTCGTAGGCCAGATTCTTCCTGCGTTGATAACGCCTGTTTTTACGTTCCTGTTTATGCAGGCCTGTTTTATGATTGACGTGGAAGAACCAGTCACTTTTCGTGAACTTTTCGGCATATTGGATCGCCCGGTCATATTACGGCTGATGTCGGCTGGCGGGTGTTATCTGCTCTTTGCACTGCTTGCAACTGGATTGTCTTTTCTTGTGGAAGGCGGCAATCTGTTTTCCCTTTTTGCCCGGAATGAATCGGGCAAATTGCCCGTTTCCGGACTGGGCAGCATGTTTATTGCACTGGGTCTGATTTTCGCTGCCTATATTCCGTTTGCCATGGCGATGTGGTTTGCTGCCCCGCTGATCGGCTGGAAAAACATGAGTCTTGGAAAAGCGCTTTTTTACAGTTTTTTTACTGTTGCTAGGGAATACAGGCCGTTTGCGGTTTATATGGTCGGCTGGATTGCACTTTGTATTTTGTTGCCTTATCTGTCGGCGACCATCTTGAGTATTTTTTTCGGACAGTCTGTTGCCACTTTTGTTGTCTTCATATTGTCTGTCATATTGTCGGTATGGATGTATTGTTCCTTTTATCCCACTTACCGGGATATTTTTGGCCGTCCTGTTACAAACCGGTAATTCTTTGCGTGATTAAACGGTAAAATCCAACAGTTTGATTTCTTTTTTGCATCGTTTTTTCTGCCATCGCTTTAACATGTCGTGAGGTCACAATGAGCAATCTCGAACCGAAAATAAAAGCGGAAATCCTCGCCGAGGCTTTACCATATATCCGGAAATTTCATGGAAAAACCATTGTTATCAAATATGGTGGCAATGCCATGACAGAAGAAAGACTGAAACATGGATTTGCCCGTGACGTCGTCCTGTTGAAACTGGTTGGCATGAATCCGGTCGTTGTGCATGGAGGTGGTCCCCAGATTGACAATGCCTTGAGAAAGGTTGGTAAAAGCGGCATTTTTGTCCAGGGGATGAGAATTACGGACGAAGAGACCATGGAGGTAGTCGAATGGGTACTTGGAGGTGAAGTGCAACAGGATATCGTCATGCTTATCAATCAGTATGGCGGTCAGGCTGTCGGATTGACGGGCAAGGATGGTGGTCTCATACATGCCGAAAAAATGCAGATGCCGGACAAGGACAATCCCGGCAAGTTTATCGACTTGGGTTATGTCGGAAGAATTACCTCGATCAATCCGGCAGTTGTCAAAGCCTTGCAGGACGATGCATTCATTCCTGTTATTTCACCTATCGGATTCAGTGACGATGGTCAGGCATACAATATCAATGCGGATGTCGTTGCCGGCGAAATTGCCCAGATTCTGAGAGCGGAAAAATTGATCATGATGACCAATACGCCAGGTGTACTCGATAAACAGGAAAAATTGCTGACCGATTTGACGGCGCACGAGATAGAAGCATTGTTTGCCGATGGGACGATTTCCGGCGGTATGCTGCCGAAAATCGGATCAGCTCTGGATGCAGCCAAATCAGGTGTGAATTCCGTTCATATCATTGATGGCCGGATTGAACATTCCCTTCTACTTGAAATTCTGACTGAACAGCCTTTCGGTACCCTGATCCGCTCACATTGATCTGAAAAGCAGAAATAAAAAAAGGCATCTTCAAGATGCCCTTTTTCATAAATGAAAATGAATCAGTGTTTCCGATGGTTTTGGAGCCGTTTGATCAATGCCAGTTGCGCGATAGCTTGTGCGATTTCTGCCTGTGCCTTGGCATAGTCAATTTGCGAATCACGGTTCATGATCGCATCTTGTGCAAGTTTTTTCGCCTCATTTGCTTTGGCTTCATCAAGATCCTTCGCCCGGATTGCCGTATCGGCCAAAACAGTAACAGCATGCGGCTGAACTTCAAGAACACCGCCTGCAACGAAGACGTATTCCTCGTCTTGCTTGCCGCTGATTTTGATACGCACGGCACCAGGTTTGATGCGGGTAATCAAAGGAGCATGACGGGGAAGAATACCCAGCTCGCCCATTTCACCCGGCAACACGACGAATTCAGCTTCTCCAGAAAAAATCAATTCTTCTGCCGAAACAACGTCAACATGTATGGTGTTTGCCATGTTTGAAACCTTTATGATCGTTCAATTGCTTGATTGACTTTTGTCGCTGCATGAGAAATAGATTCCCATGCAGCAGATCAGAACACAACCGATTACATTCTTTCTGCTTTTGCGATTGCTTCTTCAATGGTACCGACCATGTAGAACGCCTGTTCCGGCAAATGATCCAGTTCGCCATTTGCAATCATCTTGAAGCCCTTGATGGTATCCTTTAGCGGAACATATTTGCCTGGAGAACCGGTAAACACTTCAGCGACGGTGAAAGGCTGAGAAAGGAAACGCTGCATTTTACGTGCGCGGGCAACAACCAGTTTGTCTTCCGGAGCCAGTTCATCCATACCCAGAATGGCGATAATATCGCGCAATTCCTTGTAACGCTGCAAGATACCCTGTACCTTGCGGGCAGTTTCATAGTGTTCTTCACCAACAACATGTGGATCGAGCTGGCGGGAAGTCGAGTCCAGCGGATCCACTGCCGGATAAATGCCCAGAGAGGCAATATCACGGGAAAGAACGACGGTCGAATCCAAGTGGGCGAACGTTGTGGCCGGAGACGGGTCAGTCAAGTCGTCGGCAGGAACATAAACAGCTTGGATAGACGTAATGGAACCGGTGACTGTGGAAGTGATCCGTTCCTGCAATTTACCCATTTCTTCTGCCAGTGTCGGCTGATATCCGACAGCGGAAGGCATACGACCCAGCAGAGCGGAAACTTCCGTACCTGCCAGTGTGAAACGGTAAATGTTGTCAACGAAGAACAGCACGTCACGTCCTTGGTCGCGGAAACTTTCCGCAATGGTCAGACCGGTCAATGCGACACGCAACCGGTTGCCCGGAGGTTCGTTCATTTGGCCGTAAACCATGGCAACTTTATCCAGAACGTTGGATTCCTGCATTTCATGATAGAAGTCGTTGCCTTCACGGGTACGTTCGCCAACACCGGCAAATACGGACAGACCTGAATGCTGTTTTGCAATATTGTTGATCAGTTCCATCATGTTGACGGTTTTGCCCACACCGGCGCCGCCGAACAGGCCGACCTTACCGCCTTTTGCGAACGGGCAGATCAGATCGATAACCTTGATACCGGTTTCAAGAATTTCCTGAGAAGGAGACAATTCGTCATAAGCCGGAGCCTTGCGGTGAATGGATGCACGTTCTTCAGTCTGAATCGGACCCTGTTCATCGATTGGCTCACCCAGCACGTTCATGATACGACCGAGAGTGGCTTCTCCAATCGGTACCATAATCGGATGACCGGTGTTTTGAATTACCATGCCCCGACGCAGACCATCGGATGAACCCAGCGCAATGGTACGAACAACGCCGTCCCCAAGCTGCTGTTGTACTTCCAATGTAAGATCGGAACCTTCCATTTTCAAAGCATCGTACACCTTTGGCATATCTTCACGCGGAAATTCCACGTCAACCACAGCACCGATGCACTGAACGATTTTGCCTTCCGCCATTTTTCGTTCCTCTAATATAAATTATTCGTTTTAATGCAATACTAACTGACCACTATCAAACTGCGGCAGCACCGGCAACAATTTCGGACAACTCGGTTGTAATCGCCGCCTGCCGGGTCTTGTTGTAGATCAGTCTCAGATCCGAGATGACATTTCCGGCATTGTCGCTCGCAGCTTTCATGGCCACCATTCGCGCAGATTGTTCTGACCCGATATTTTCAGCTACTGACTGGTAAAGCAGTGCTTCGATATAGCGTTGCAGCAATGTGTCAATAACAGAAGCCGCGTCCGGTTCGTAAATATATTCCCAAGTCGAGGTTTTTGTTTCTACCTTGAGAGTATCTTTCGGTAACGGCAACAACTGGTCAATTACCGGTTCCTGTCTCATTGTGTTGATGAATTTGTTGTAACACAGATAAATCGCATCCAAATTTTCTGCATTGTATTCATCCATCAATGCCTTGAAAGGACCAATCAATTGTTCCAGACGCGGAGCGTCTCCCAATTGAACAACAGAAGATACGACCTTTGCACCAATACGGTTCAGAAACCCCAGACCCTTTGTACCGATCGCTACGGTCAGAATACTGTTACCCTTGGCTTCCTCTTCCTTCATTTTGTTGGTGACCACTCTCAATATATTGGTATTGAGGCCGCCACACAACCCTTTGTCCGTTGTCACGACAACCAGTCCGATTCGTTTGGATGTTTCCCGTTCAACCGTAAAAGGATGGACATAATCCGGATTGGCTTCCGCCAGGTGAGCTGCAATATTGCGAACAATTTCACTATAGGGCCGGCTTGCACGCATCCTGTCCTGCGCCTTGCGCATTTTGGATGCAGCCACCATTTCCATAGCCTTGGTAATTTTCCTCGTATTTTCCACGCTGCTTATCTGGCTGCGTATTTCCTTGCCTGATGCCATGAGGCTTTACTCCTTGTCGCGTCAAGTTAAATCATCAATCAGGCAGCCTTCTGGGCCCGGACTTGTTTGAAATCGGTAATTGCTGCGGCGAGAGTCGATTCATCATCCTTGTCCAGCTTCTTGTTTTCATCAATTCTTCTCAGAAGATCGGAGTAATTTTCCTTCATGTAAGCATGCAGTTCAGCTTCAAAAGGAAGAACATCCTTCACTTCGACATCATCCAGAAAACCGCTGTTGACAGCAAACAGGGAAACCGACATCAGTGAAATCGGAAGCGGAGAATACTGGTTCTGTTTCAGCAATTCGGTAACGCGGGCACCACGGTCAAGCTGGCGTCTGGTTGCTTCATCAAGATCGGATGCGAATTGGGCAAATGCTGCCAGTTCACGATACTGTGCCAAGTCGGTACGGATACCGCCGGAAAGACTCTTGATCGCTTTGGTCTGTGCTGCACCACCGACGCGGGAAACGGAAATACCTGCGTTAATGGCAGGACGAATACCAGCATTGAACAGGTTTGTTTCCAGGAAAATCTGGCCGTCCGTAATGGAAATGACATTGGTCGGAACGAAAGCGGAAACGTCACCAGCCTGTGTTTCAATAATCGGCAAGGCAGTCAGCGATCCGGTTTTGCCCTTGACTTCACCATTTGTGAACTGTTCGACATAGTGCTCATTGACACGTGCTGCACGTTCGAGCAGACGGGAATGCAAATAAAAGACGTCGCCAGGGAAAGCTTCACGTCCAGGCGGACGGCGCAACAACAGGGAAACTTGACGGTAGGCAACAGCCTGTTTGGACAAATCGTCATATACAATCAGGGCATCCTGACCGCGGTCACGGAAATATTCTCCCATGGCGCAACCGGCATACGGGGCGATGTACTGCATTGCAGCCGATTCGGATGCGGTTGCGGCAACCACAATGGTGTAATCCATCGCACCGTTTTCTTCGAGGGCACGAACGGTATTTTTGATTGACGATGCCTTCTGGCCGATCGCAACATAAATACAGACCATGTCCTGTCCCTTTTGATTGATGATGGTATCAATCGCAACAGCCGTTTTTCCTGTCTGGCGGTCACCAATGATCAGTTCGCGCTGGCCACGTCCAATCGGAACCATGGAGTCAATCGCTTTCAGCCCGGTTTGCATTGGCTGGGAAACGGACTGGCGTGCAATAACGCCCGGGGCAATCTTTTCAATTGGACTTGTCAGTTTTGTATTGACGGGCCCTTTGCCATCAATAGGTGAGCCCAGCGCGTCCACAACACGGCCAATCAGTTCAGGACCGGTTGGAACTTCCAAAATACGGCCTGTACACTTGACAGTATCACCTTCGGAAATGTGTTCATAGGCACCCAGAACAACGGCACCAACCGAATCGCGTTCCAGGTTCAGCGCCAGTCCAAATGTATTTCCGGGAAACTCAAGCATTTCCCCCTGCATGACATCAGAGAGACCATGTATACGGCAGATACCGTCAGAGACGGAAATAACGGTACCCTGATTGCGAATCTCGGCAAAATCACCAAGATTCTCTATCCGATTCTTAATCAGATCACTGATTTCGGACGGGTTTAGTAACATACTAACTCCTAATTTTGTTCTATCGGTTCGCGCCGCATCAAGCAGCTTGATTACGAAACAAGGGTTTCCTGCATTCTTTGCAGCTTCCCACGTACAGACAAATCCAGAACCTCATCACCAACGGTGACAGAAACACCGCCGATAAGAGAACTGTCTATCTTGACCGTGGGAATGAGCTTGCGTCCAAACCGCTTCTCCAATTTGCCGACAAGTTCATTCGTTTGAGCTTCCGTTAACGGAAAAGCACTGACTATTTGGGCAATTGCCGAGCCTTGGCTTGCGTTCTTCAATTCCTCGAATTGTCGGGCGATTTCAGGTAACAGGGAAACGCGGTCATTATCCACCAATACCTTGATGAAATTTTTGACCGGTTCATCATTTTCACAATGGAAAATCTGAAAAAGAATCTCAGCGATCTGATCTTTTCTCAGCTTGGGATTGTTTGCAACCTCGAGCACCTGAGGATGCGAACCAATGTTTGCCAGTGCCTCGATCAATTGTGACCAGCGCACGAGATCCTGCTTCTGAGCTATCTGAAACAGGGCTTCAGCATATGGGCGCGCTACAGTAGCTATTTCCATAATTAAAGTTCAGCAGAAATTTTGTTTAACAAATCGGCGTGAGCTTGTGCGTCGATTTCGCGTTTGAGAATCTGCTCTGCCCCCTTGACGGCAAGAGTGGCAACTTCAGCGCGAAGCTGTTCCCTGGCCTGCCTGATTTGCAGGTCGGCCTGAGCCTTGGCCTGTGCAATAATCTCGGCAGCTTCATTCTCTGCATCATGCTTGATGTCATCTGCAATCTGCTGCGCCCGTGTTTCAGCTTCCTGAATCCGCTTCTGACCTTCTTCCCTTGCCTTTGCAATTTCAGACTGAACATGCTTTTGCACGGCGATCATTTCCTGTTTGCTGCGGTCTGCCGCAGTCAAACCTTCCTGAATTCGTTTCGCGCGTTCATCAAGAACTTTAACCAATGGTGGCCATACTACTTTTGCCGTGAATATGGCAAGAACAATAAAGACCACGAATTGCGCGAATAAAGTCGCATTTAAATTCACGGTATTTTCCTTTTAAAATAGTATTGCGCCATGTTTGTGCTTCGGATGTTTCCATCCGAAATTCAACAGTTCAGTTACCTGCAAAAGGATTAACAAACGCAAACATGACGGAAATAGCAACAGCGATCAGGTAAACGGCATCAACCAGACCAGCCAGAATCAGAACGTTGGTACGCAGAGGGTTGGTCAGTTCAGGCTGACGTGCGGATGCATCAAGGTATTTACCCGCCATAAAAGAGATACCGAAAGCTGCGGCGAAAGCAACGATTGCAATCATGAATCCACAGGTAAAGACCATCATGCCGGTATTAGTCATAATATTTCCTTCCAGATTGAAAAAATAAAGGTTAAAAACAAAGGGTTGAAAAAACTTTTAATTAATGTCCTTCATGAGCCAAGCCCAGATAGACGAGCGTTAGCATCATGAAAATAAAAGCCTGCAAAAAGACAATCAGAATATGGAAGATTGCCCAGATTGCGCCGGCGACGACATGCCCGAAGAAAAGGAATGAACCTCCAATCGACAGGGATGCATAGGCACCCAGCATGGCAATCATCAAAAACAGAAGTTCGCCTGCGTACATGTTTCCCCAAAGCCGCATGGCAAGTGACACCATTTTTGAAATATATTCAATGCAGTTCAGAATAAAGTTGGCAGGTGCCAGTGCAAGTCCGAAAGGTGCGCCGAACAGTTCGTGCAAAAATCCTTTCAGGCCTTTTACCTTGATGCCGAAATAAACCATCAGAATGACGACACCGAGTGAAATACCGACGGTACCGTTCAAATCGGATGTGGGAACTGCACGATGATAAGGAATGTATTTGCTCAGCCCTAACCAAGTGAAAATCTGCCCGAACAGGTCAACCGGCAGAAAGTCCATACAGTTCATCAGTGAAATCCAGACAAACATGGTAAGTGCAAGTGGCGCAATAAAGCGGCGGTCACCATGAATCTGGGCTTTGGACTGCGAGTCAGCCATTTCAACCAAGACTTCAATCATGGATTGAACTCGGTTAGGTGTATCGGAGGTTGCCTTGCGAGCGACAATGTACATGAAGATGCAAGCGAAAGCGCCGCAGAAAACGGACCAGAAGACGGTGTCAAGATTGATAATGGAAAAATCGATGATCTTTTCCTGATGGCTTGTTCCAAAATTTTGAAGGTGGTGGGTAACGTATTCTGCCAATGTTGGCGTATGAGCATCTGCAGACATGATCAACTCTTCAGTTTCAATAATAAAAAAACATAGCTTTTAAGAACCAGAATATAACTCACAATGAACGCTATCCACTTTATATCCCGGCAGAACCAGAAAACCAGAATCACCATCAAAATCGAGATAATGATTTTCAGGAGTTCCATTACAAAAAACGTGGCAGGGACGATCTTGTGAAAGATTTTTTGTGCCAGAAAAAGGCCCAGAAAAAAAAACACATTTGGAACAACACAACTCAGTCCCGCCAGCATTGCTGCGATTCCGGATGAATGACCTCCTGTCAATACCGCAATCAGAGCAATGATGACTGCAATAACAAACTGCCACAAAAGAACACGTACCATGATTGATCCCGATTGGCTGCCTTTATCAATTCAGGTACGTGCCAACAGAATGTACGAAATCCTCATTCAAGACCAACATTCTGTTCAACATCAAACCTCCCGAATTATACTTGTGTTACAAATTTGCGGTCAATGAAATTTTGCCTACAAAATATGCAATTTATTTCTTATTTGAAACTTCACGAGGTTGATTTTTCTTATTGAAAAATAAGGGGTTCCGGGAAATATCTAATGGAAAATATCAGGATTAATTTTTATCCCTCACAAAGGAGTTGCCACGACGCTCCTGACCGATGGAAGAGACCGGGCCGTGTCCGGGAATGAACTGGACATCATCGCCCAGTGTGTACATGTTTTCCCGAATGGATTTTTCCAGGGCCTTGAAGCTGCCTTTGGGCAGATCTGTGCGGCCGATGGAGCCGGCAAAAAGCACGTCACCGGAAATGGCGACTTTTGTCGGTGCATGGAAAAAAATAACGTGTCCGGGTGAATGTCCCGGGCAATGGAATACTTGCAGGGTTTCATTGCCTACAGTCACTTCGTCTCCCTGATTGAGCCAGCGGTCAGGCGTGAACGGATCGCCGGGAGGAAGGCCCCACATGCGTGTCTGGTCGGAGTTCAGCTGTTCCAGCAGCCATGCGTCCTCCTTGTTTGGTCCTTCGATGGGTACGTTATAAAGATCTGCCAGTTTTCTTGCACCGCCGCAATGGTCCAGATGACCGTGGGTCACGAGCACTTTTTCCAGAGTCAGATTGTACTGTTTCAGCGCTTCACTGATTTTGTTGATATCGCCGCCCGGATCGACAACTGCGGCCTTGTTGGTCGTTTCGTCCCACATCAGGGTGCAATTTTGCTGGAAAGGAGTAACAGGAATGATTTGGAACTTCATGGCTGCTCACAATAAAAGTTGGGTTGGGAACACAAACAGGACTGATCAAACCGGTTCAAGTGACTGTTTTGCTTCCATTTTTGGAAGATATGAAAAACGGGAACATTATAGCCAACTTTTCCGGTTTGGGAGACACCTGGTATGGTATTTACCGGGAGATTTCATCGGATTGCAGGCAGTCTTTTCGGTCTGTTTGCGGATATTGCGCAAGCAGATTGTTTATGTGATCCAGTTGGCGGCTGTCCAGGCCGTTTATCCTGAAGACAATATTCCGGGTCATTTTTCCACGACCGGCAATGACTGCGTCATGGATACCGCGTTTTTCCAGTTCGGTAATCAGTTTTTTGGCGGAATCTTCAGTTTTGAAGATTCCCAGTGAAATGGCGTGCCGGAATTTTCCTTCCGGGATGAGAAAATAGTTGGCAATACCTTTTTCTTTCAATTCGGCAATTTTTCTGTCTGCAGTTTTCATGTTTCCGGATGGTGGGATGTAAACCATATAGCTTGAGGCGGTACTGGTTGTTATCCGGTTCACATTGTCCGATGGAAGGGCCATTTTCTCTTCGAAAATATCAGCGTCCCGGGGACTGAAATTTCCGATTTCGATGCAGGTCGTCGCTGGCTGTCCGTCTTTCTGTTTCGGCCCGGAAGCGGGCAAGGGATCCGGAGAGGAAGACAGGATCAGGATCTTTTCCTGTCTGATCGGGGCCGGAGTTGAAATTTGTGTTGGTGTTTTTGCAGTATCGGAAGTATCCAGTGTCGTTGCAAATACAACGATATTAATGGCCAGCAAAAGCCAGAAAACGAGTTTTACCATAAATTCAGGAGGTCTTTTGAACGGAAAATGTATGCAAGCCTATCAGGACGAGATTATCTATTATTCTGAAGGGTATAGAAAGGTTTGGGGCGATATAACGGGCCGCTCCGCCGGACAGAAGACACAGAACATCGGCAAAATGCCGACCATGCGTTCTTGCTGCCCGTTCGATTGCTCCTGCCTGTGCATTCAGGCATCCACTCAGTATGGCACTGTCCGTATTGTTGGCGAAAACGGTTGGCTCATTGTTTGTCCGGCTGATATCCGGCAATTGTGCCGTGTTTCGGGCCAGTGATTCGGCCATCAGTTTCAGTCCGGGAAGTATCATGCCGCCAAGAAAGGTGCCGTCTGGCGACAGAGTATCAATTGTTGTGGCGGTTCCGGCGGTGACAACGAGCAGCGCTTTTTCCGGAAAAAGGGAGTGGGCGCCGATCATTGATGCAAAACGGTCACTTCCCAGTTTTCTGTAATCCAGATAGGTATTTTTGATGCCCCCCAATACGGATTCGGAATAAAACCATTCGATCTCCGGCGGTTTCGGCCTGAGTGCTGTCAGAAATTCGGACAGGGTGTTGCCAAGATATGGACCGGCTACATTGGAAATCAGGACATGCCGGATCGGCATTTCACTGTGCAGTTTTTCCCAGGCGTTTTTCAGAGCGGTGAGTTCATGGTGTCCGACTGCTCCGAAGTCTTTCCAGACAACGGATTCCAGACAGAATGTCTGATCAGGATGGGGGCGAGCCCATTTGATAAAGGTATTTCCAGCATCTACTAACAGCATAATTGCAAAATCCTATTTCTGCCGAGGGAAAATATTACCAGTTCTGTTCTGGCTGGACTATCGCACGCCAGACAGCATGCCGCAACAAGTAGTCAGAGTGCTGTTTTTTGTTTCTGTTCTTGTGCGTATCATACCGAAGCAGGGGAATCCGCTTCAATATCCGGTATATTTTGGTGGTTGCCGGTTGTGGAATGACAAAAGCAGTAAATGCAATTTATTCGATATTAAATTGCCCATGCTATTTTTTTCTGATTCAGTACAATAGTTGAAGCATTGTGAAAGAATATGGCTTATCAGGTGATAACGAATATATGCTGAATGACAAGGATCGAACGCCAAGACTTGAGGTTGTGGACTCCGGATATGTAATGGTCCGTGGATGCTGGCGGGTTGAGGCGCTGGCAGTGTCCAGAAACATTGACCGCATTCATTCAACCATTGATTCTTTTGCGGAGAAAGCTGCCATTACATGGGATTTGAGCCAGATTCTTGAGCTGGACTATATCGGTGCACAATTATTGTGGGATAACTGGGACAAAACTAGGCCAGAAAAACTTGTGGTGACAAATGAACAGGACAAGTTTTTTTCCCGGCTTGAACGTGCCGGCATACTGAAACTGCCAAAAGCGCGGTTGTTCCACAGGCATTTTTTTGAGTGGATAAGAAAGTTTCCCTATATTGTTGCCGAACATTTCTTCGGGATAGTTGTGCTGGTTGGCCAGTTGGTGATCGATCTGCTTCGTTTTGTGAAGGCTCCCCATAATGGTCCATGGAAGGAAATTTCCGCCAATATTTATCATGCGGGGGCGCAGGCACTCAGTATTACAGCCGTGGTCGGTTTTCTGATCGGTGTCGTTCTGTCCTATTTGTCGGCTCAACAACTTCATATGTTTGGCGGCGACGTATTTCTTGTCAATCTTCTTGGGATGAGTGTGATACGGGAGCTCGGACCTTTGCTGGCGGCTATTCTGGTAGCGGGCCGTTCAGGGTCAGCCATGACCGCCCAATTAGGTGTCATGCGGGTTACAGAAGAACTGAGTGCGATGCAGGTAATGGGAATGTCCCACGGATTCCGGCTTATCATGCCAAAAGTCATTGCATTGTCCATTGTCATGCCATTGCTGATTATATGGACGGATGTTCTGGCGTTACTGGGGGGCATGCTGGCAGCCAGTTTTGAAATCGGGTTGTCGATTCCCTATTTCCTGTCCGCGTTACCCGGTGCAGTTCCTGTCGCGAATTTCTGGATTGGCATGGGCAAAGGATTTGTTTTCGGCATTCTGATCGCGTTGATTGCCTGTTACTATGGAATGAAAATCAAGCCGAACACGGAAAGTCTCGGACGGGGAACAACCAGTTCTGTGGTGACGTCTATTACGGTCGTTATATTGGCAGATGCCATTTTTGCGATTGTTCTTCAGGGGGTGGGATTCTGATGAAAATGAATGCCATTGAGATCCGTGGATTATGGACGCAGTTTGGCAACCATATCGTTCACAAGGATCTGGATCTGACTGTAAAAAGAGGGGAAATTGTCTCCATTGTCGGTGGGTCGGGTTCCGGGAAGACCACTTTGCTGCGTGAAATTCTAGGGTTGCAGAAACCGTCTCGTGGAACCGTGAAGGTTTTGGGGGTCGATATTGCAAAGGCAAGTATGTCGGAAATGCGGAAGCTGAACGATCGTTGGGGCGTATTGTTTCAGCAAGGCGCACTTTTCTCGGCTTTGTCAGTGTTCGACAATGTTGCATTGCCGATGCGTGAGTTGCATGGATTGCCGGAATCCCTGATTGCAGATGCAGTCTTGCTGAAGCTTCAGATGGCCGGACTGTCTCCGGATGATGCCGTTAAAATGCCTGCGGATTTGTCCGGCGGCATGATAAAAAGGGTGGCGCTGGCACGCGCGCTTTCGCTTGAGCCGGATCTTCTGTTTCTCGACGAACCGACGGCGGGTCTTGATCCGGCGCTGTCAGACAGCTTTGTGGAACTCATTTCCGGATTGCATGACGAGCTGCATTTGACGGTTGTCATGGTTTCTCATGATCTGGATACGATTTTGGATTTATCGACTCAAATAGTGGTGTTGGCGGACAGGAAAGTCATCGCCAGTGGTTCGCCGGAAAGTATTCTTGAAGTCAGGCATCCTTTTATTGAGGATTTCTTTTTGGGCAATAGAGGCAGGAAAGTGCTGGCGGGTACATTGCGTCCGGAGATTGCCAAAGTATCGAGAGGAAGTGATGGAAAATAAATCCCATGCGTTTATCGCAGGTTTGTTTACGGTCTGCCTGATTGCGGCAGCTTTGCTGATTGTCTGGTTTCTCAATATGGATCGGACAGTACGAGTGCCTTACATGATTGCAACAAGTCAGCCGATTCCCGGACTGAATCCTCAGGCAACAGTCCGGTTTCGCGGGCTGGATGTCGGTCGCGTTACCAGTATCGGATTCAATCCGAAAGAACCGGGTGAAATTCTGATTCGTTTTGAAGTGAAAGAAGATACACCCATGACGAAATCAACTTTCGCCACTTTGACATATCAGGGGGTGACCGGTATTGCTTCAGTGGAATTGGGTGACGATGGAACAAATATGGAAAAGCTGGAGACATCGTCGGAAAATCCTGCCGCCATTCCCATGCGTCCCAGTTTGCTGGCTGAATTGCAGTTAAGCGGTCTCCAGATTCTCAAGGAAGTACAGAGCGTATCGTCGCAACTGGCCATTCTGTTCAATGACGAAAACAGCAAAACGATGATGAATGCCTTCAGGAGTATCAGCAAAGCGGCACAGAGCTGGGAAAAGGTGCCTTCTGAACTTGAACCGACTTTCCGTCAATTGCCACAGGCTACTGAAGATGCACAAAAGATGATACAGTCCATTACCGAATTGTCGAAAGATCTCAAAAATCTGAGCCAGAAAGCGAATACGTTCATGTCTGATAATGCAGGCAATGATACGATTTTTCATCTGGAATCCTTGACCGAAGATGCCAGAATGACTCTCTATAATCTGAACAAGGTACTCGAACAGTACAAACAGAGACCTTCCGGCCTGCTTTTTGGTGCCGCAGGACCTGCGCCGGGTCCCGGAGAACCCGGATTCAACACCGAAGGACGATAATGGAAATGTTGTCGATGGAACGTGTCATGTTGAAAAAAATCAAATTCTGTTTTGTCGCTATTGCAACGGTCTGCATTCTGGCTGCGTGTGCGTTGGGGGACCGGCGGCCGCCGGCGGTACAGTATGACTTGGGTCCCCTGAAACTGGAGAATCAGGAGAATTTGCCTGTCAATATGCCTGTCATCAGTACGAAAGTACATGCTCCGGACTGGATGAATGAAAGTCTGATGTTTTACCGTCTTGATTACATTAATGACCAGCAGGTCCGTTTCTATACGGAAAGCAGCTGGAATACATCACCTTCGCAGCTGTTCAGAAACCGGTTGGAGGCTTGTCTGGTTGCGACGGGCAATGTCGTAACCAATGTGAAAACGTCTTCACCTGCACTGGTCTTGCGAATTTATCTGGAGGATTTCAGTCAGCATTTCTCGAGTCCGTCCGATAGTGTCAGCCGTATCGTCCTTCGGGCCTCATTGTTCAGGGGGCACGACCTGATTGCACAGAAAAGATTTCAGAAGGATGTCGCTTCCCTGACGCCTGATGCACAAGGTGGAGCGAGGGCAATGGCGCAAAATAGTGATGAGCTGATTGTGGAAATAATGAATTGGCTGGTGGAAGTGAACTATCAGTAATTTCCGGAAAAAGTATCCAAACCTGTCTGATGTACGGACAGGTTTTTTGTTTTTGGATATATGGCTTGCGATGTCGAAATGCATGATGGCATGGGATAATAGAACAGGCGGGCAGCAATCGCTGCCGATTTGACCAGTACCATTACGGGAGAGTTCGATGAATGCTGATACCGAAATATTTTTTGTGACCGGTAAAGCCGGAAATCTTGAATGTGCCCTTGATTTGCCAAAGAGAAAACCGGTTGGTATTGCCCTGCTCGCCCATCCTCATCCACTTTATGGAGGTACCATGAATAACAAAGTGGTACAGATGATGGCGCGAACCTTTGTCGGTCTGGGTTATCTGTCTGTCAGAATGAATTTTCGCGGTGTCGGACAGTCGGAAGGTTCGCATGATTTCGGAAACGGCGAAACGGATGATATGGCGTGTCTGGCGGGATTTGTGCAGGAAAAATATCCGGGATTGCCGGTTGTGTTGGGAGGATTTTCATTTGGAACTTATGTCCAATCGCGCTTGCAGCAACAGATGGTTGCAAATGGCAATCCACCTGAACGCATGGCTTTCGTCAGTACGACGGCCGGAAAGTGGGCGGTTGAGAAAATACCGGAAAATACGCTTCTCATTCATGGGGAAATGGATGAGGTCGTTCCGTTGTCTGATGTTTTCAAATGGGCGCGTCCCCAGGATTTGTCCGTTGTCGTTGTTGCCGGCGCAGATCATTTGTTCAATCACAAGTTGCATCATATTCGTAATATCATTACTGCCGTTTTCCAACATCAGCGATAAACCGGAATTGTTTTGATTCAGGTCGAAGTATTTAGATGAAAAAAGGCTTTCTGTCCGCTTGCATTCTTTTTTTTCTGGTATTGGCGAATCCTGTTTGTGCATCGGCAGTCACAATGCCTGCCCTTGGAGCCAGGTCGTGGCTTCTGATGGATGTCGTCAGCAATCAGGTTCTGGCATCACGGAATGCCAATGAAAAGGTGGCATCGCAGGCCGCTTCCAGATTGATGACAGCCTATCTGATTTTCGGAGCGTTGCGGGAGGGAAAGCTGAGTTTCGACCAGTCTGTTGCCATACCTGAAGATGTGGCCGCCTTGGATTCCGGCGGGCCCAGAATGTTTCTTCAGGCCGGTGGACAGATAACAGTGAAGGAATTGCTGTACGGTCTGGTTGTTCATGGTGCGGATGATGCCGCGCTTGTTTTGTCTCTGGCAGTATCGGATAACGACAAGACATTTGTCAGACTGATGGATCAGGAAGCCGCAAGAATTGGCATGAAATCGACACGATTTGTGGATCTTTCCGCTTCTGACAAGAAAGGCTATTCGACACTTTCTGATCTGGCTATTCTGGCGACGTGCCTGATACGAGATTATCCCGACTATTATTTCAGTTTTTCCGTCCGTGAATCGTTTTATAACCGGATCAGGATGAGAAATCCGAATCGTTTGCTTTGGCTTGATTCCGCTGTTGACGGCCTGATCGCAACGAACAGTTCTGGACAATCTTTTATACTGGTTGCCTCGGCAAAGCGCAAGAGTATATTGGGCGAGAGAAGATTGCTGTCGATCGTGTCGGGTGCTGCGTCCGATCAGGCATGTACACGGGAAAGTCTGAAATTATTGAACTGGGGATTTCAGAATTTCGACATGATACGGCTATTTGAAAAGGATGACGTCATCGCGGAGCCTGAAGTCTGGAAGGGTTCTTCGGGAAATATCGAAGTAGGGTTCAATGAAGATACTTATATTTCCATACCGAAAGGGACCGCTTCCCAGCTACGGTCTGTGCTTGTACGGAAGGATCCTCTCATTGCTCCGATTGATGAAGGATCCAGAATTGGAATACTGAAAGTGATGATAGGTGACAGGGTCATTGCCGAATTGCCGGTTTTTGCACTGGAACAAATCAATGTGGCCAGTTTTCTGGGCAGATTGTGGGATACCATCTGTCTGTGGTTCAAATAAAAAGGAGCTTGTGATGAGTTGTTTTCTTGGCAACGAAGATCCTATCAAGTATCCCTGCGATTTCCCGATCAAGATTATGGGAGAGAAAAGGGACGATTTTGCGGATACTATCGCCGATATTATACGGTTGCACGATCCCTTGTTTGATGCGGCGACACTCGGAATGCGACTTTCTTCCAAAGGCAATTATTTGAGTCTGACCGCAACTGTCAATGCAATCAGCCGCGAGCAGCTTGATAATCTTTACAGGGAACTATCTTCCCACCCGATGGTAAAAGTGGTGCTTTGATAACTCTTGTACGGGTCTTGCGAGGGTATGCAGATTGATGCGGTATTGATACGGCAGCTCGGGCGGATTCAATACGGACCTGTTTTTCGCGGAATGGTTGAATTCACTCGACAAAGAGGGCCGTTGACATGCGATGAAATCTGGATCGTGGAGCATGATCCGGTTTTTACACTGGGACTGGCCGCGAACAGAGCCAATATTCTGGATGCCCACCAGATTCCGGTATATGAAACGGATCGTGGAGGCGAGGTGACTTATCATGGACCTGGCCAGCTTGTTGTTTATCTGCTGATGGATCTGAAACGCCGTTTCGGCAAATTGCATGTTCGTGAACTTGTTTCCAGGATCGAGGAAGTCATTATCCGCACCTTGTCTGCATTTGATATCACCGGTGAACGTCATGTGGGGGCGCCCGGTATCTATATTCCCCGTCAGCCGGTTTATGGGAACAATCAGGGCGCGAAAATTGCAGCACTGGGTTTGAAAATCAAAAGCAATGGCCGCATGTATCACGGTTTTGCGTTGAACGTGGCGATGGATCTCGAGCCTTTCCGATGGATCAATCCGTGTGGATATGAAGGACTTGCCACTACTGATATGCGATCAATGGGATATTCGGGCAATATGCGGGATGTTCAGGAAAAATTGCTGGGGTTGCTGTCTTCCGGGCTGGGACTCAGGATTGTATCAGGGAGTAATGGAGAGGTGGTTCATGATAGTCGATGATGCCGATAATGCCGGGACAGGTTCTGTTTCAAAAAAGCAGAAGGGAGCACAGAAGACGTCCAGAATACCCGTCAGAATCCAGCCTGCCGAAAAATTGCCGAAGCCACCCTGGATCAGGGTTAAAGCCGGCTCTTACCACTCGCGCTTTTTTGAAGTCAGGGATATGATCGCATCGCATAAGCTGGTAACGGTGTGCGATGAGGCCAGTTGTCCCAATCGCGGGGAATGTTATGGAAATGGTACAGCGGCTTTCATGATAATGGGTGACAAATGTACGCGCAGGTGTCCATTTTGCGATGTGGCTCACGGCAGGCCTGATCCGCTTGATGAAAATGAACCGAGGCAGCTGGCGGAAACGATATCGTTACTGGGATTGTCATATGTTGTTCTGACGTCGGTGAACCGGGATGATCTCAGAGATGGCGGTGCATCTCATTTTGTCCACTGTCTTAGAGAAATCAGGGCGGTTTCTCCGGGTACCAGAATCGAGATACTGACGCCTGATTTCAAAGGCCGGATGGATAGGGCTCTGGATCTGTTGTGCGCTTTTCCACCGGATATATTCAATCACAATCTTGAAACCGTTCCCCGTCTTTATTTGCAGGCCAGACCCGGTGCCAATTATGACTTTTCGTTGAAACTGCTGCAGGAATTCGGGAACCGGTGTCCCCATGTTCCGACGAAATCGGGTCTGATGGTAGGGCTGGGAGAAACCGATGATGAAATCGTGCAAGTCATGAAAGATCTGCGTGCCCATCATGTTTCGATGCTGACGATCGGACAGTATTTGATGCCTTCCCAAGACCATTTGCCTGTCTTGCGATATGTCAGCCTGGAGACATTCGAAAAACTGGAAAGAATCGCACGCAAGATGGGATTTGTTCACGCTGCGATAGGTCCTTTGGTTCGGTCAAGCTATCATGCCGATCTGCAGGCAAGAAAAGCGGGAATGAAATAATCATTCCTGCTTTTTCACAGTGTCATCCGGTCAGACAGTTCTTTCTATCAGGTCGATTTCATCGGGGCCCAGTTCGAAAAGTTCATAGACGATCAGGTCAATTTCTTTTTCGGCTCTGGCTATATCCGCATTCATATTGAAAACCTTGTTTCTTTCCTGATAGAAATAATCGTTCCAGAGTTGAAGATCATCTGCCGGAATATCCGTATTGAAAGAGTCGATGATTTCTGAACGGAATGTATCGAATTCGTGGGCAAACCAGTTATGCAGACGTTGCGTCAGTTTCGATGAGAGACCACTAGGAAGCAGATTGTAAGCGGTCATGCCGCGGAAATGCTTGATCAGGTCATTTCTGGTCAGTACGGTGTCATGGCAGAAATCGGAGAGTTGTCCCATACGCGCGCGAACAAGTCCGGGAGCGTCCGGAACGGGCAGTTTCTCGATGCTGGACGCGGACAATTCATAGGTTCCATCCGGTTTTCTGGTCGAATTGTTTCTGATCAGATACCACAGAACGGAAGAGTTCAGAAGCGCAACGAGATAATAGTCCAGCTCGGTCGTATAGAAACTGGAATGATCGTAAACTCCTCCGTTTTTATCGATCGCAAAGGTCGGATCGTGGGATTGTTTCGAAAATCCCAGTTTTGTGCTGAACATTTTTTCCGGATGTGCGCTGATATGCTGCAATTCATACCATTTCTGTGTACCCGGTCTGTTTTCCAGTTTCTGTTTGAAGGGCATCAGATGATTTTTGATGGCCGGGTAGTTTTCGATATCGTACAGATTTTCTGGTGTGTAGATCAGCCAGAGCGATCGGGAGTCTGTTGTCCATTTGTCCAGATCCTCTTTTTCGACATAAGGTTTGAGAATATCTGCTGAACGGGGGTCTTCCTTGACAAGCCTGTCTTTGGTGGCTTCGTCAATGATGAAGGCCTCATCCAGTCCGGTTGTGATGCCGCGTTGAACCGGACCGTACATTTCCTTGAGGGTCTGATAAGAACCCTTCAGTTTTTCATTCAGGAAAAGTACCGCGCTTTCATGCAGCCAGTGTGCCGTTTTTCCCGACAGCAAATTGATTGCGTTCAACAACAGATAAAAACGGGAGAGTGAGATGTCATCCTGCAGCATTTCCACGAAAACAAAACGTTCGTACACTTTTTCCTTGCTGTGTCTCGGGTACAGCCTGAATTCATCCAGACTGGCCAATAGGTAGAAACCGTTGTTCTGCAATTCGGTGAATTTCCACGCTTCTTCCCTGAAGGTCGCTTCAGTTTCGGGTGATATGCCTGATTCCGTGTCCAGCTTCAGGGCTGCCACGGCCTTCTGGCCGGCTGGCTGGAACTGGCCCAGACACAGGTCGAAAAAGTGGTCGGAAGCGGTATCGGGTTGAATGGTAACGGTGTTTCCGGACGCACTGTAGCCGAGCAGTTTTCCAAGAATTTCGGCAGAGAAAGCCGAGAATTGGGTTGCCTTGTCTTTTTGATGGAGTTCGTCAAGGCTGCTGACCCATGCCTGCAATACATTCTTCTGGGTATTCAAATCCAGCTGTTTTAATTCGGATTCTAATATTTGCGTATGGAAAAGTGTTTTTGGAAGATTCTTTTGTGTATTTTCCATCGATTTATCCTATTAAAAAGTAGTTTGACGTTCAGAAAAAACAAGTGTAATCGTTTACCGGCTGTAAAAACAAGGCAGATATCTGCCTGCTTGCACAGGTCATCCAGAATCATATGTTCATTATACTGACCCGGAATTCAGGCTGGCGTCAGGAAATGCAAGAAAAATATGACCGGTATCTTCTTCTGACGCATGTTACAGAAAAACCTGCTCATTCGCCCGAATATTATTTCGTTTTGGGTGACTTCGTTTTCTGGACCGGGGATTTTTCTTTCTGGGACTGTTTGACGAGTGCATCCATGACTTTCAGCGTCTGCGTGTGCATTTCTTCTTCGGACAGGTCCATATCGTTTCCCGAACTGACGATTGCCGGTGATGTCAGGTATTTACCATCAATCACAATCATGGGGACACCCTCGATTTCATAGGCGGATTGCATTTCCACTGCCTTGTCGCCCAGCATCCGGACGTAAAAGGAGTTGTACATTTCCATGAATTTTTTGCGGTCGATTCCGTTTTTCTCGACGAATTCAAATATTTGTTCATCTGTTCTCAGGGGAATCCGCTGGATCTGTATGGCGTCGAAAATCCTGTGATGAAGCTCGTTCGTCAAAACATCCATTGCTGAGAGGGTATAAAACATTTTCTGATGAAGTGCCATTGACTCACTGAATTTGACAGTGACTCTTTTAAAAACGACATCTTTCCGGTGTTTTCTTGCCCAGTTTGTCAGTGCTGTGTCGAAAGCGTAACAATGGGGACAGAAGTAACCGAAAAACTCGATCACTTCTACTTTGTCGCCGGAATTGACCGGCTGTGGAACTTTCAGGACCTGATAATCGACGTTTTTCTGGGGATGGGATGGTGAGGCCATGACAGATGTTGCCATGATACCGACTAGCAGAACCGTTAACCAGCGTGAGAGAAGTTTGACCATGTTATTGTTTAACCGAACGAGAGACCGTTGTACTGATTCCGTTTTGTTTCAGTCTGTTTTGTACATTGTTGGCAGTGTTGCCTTTGTACGGTCCCAAGCGTACACGATAGATATTTCCGGAATTTGATGAGGCTTCAGAAATGTGGGATTCAAAACCCAGAAGGGCAAGATTTCCGCGCATGTTTTCTGCTTCATTTTTGTTTCGGAATGCACCCGCCTGAAGATAATAAACGGTTTTGTCTTCAGGCAATGTCTGCTGTGGCGCAACTATTATCGTTTGCTGGGCTGGTATGCTTGCGGCATTGTCTGTGATGGCGGGTACGGTTTGTCTGGGTTTTTCCTTGCCATACAGTGACTGATTGGGATCACCGGCTGGTGTACTGGCTGTTGCCGGTACGGGTGTGTTTTCGGGTTTGTCTTTCCGGCCTGCGAAAGGAATGGGCGTTTTGGTTACCATGAATGCAACGATAACCGCAATGGCCAGACCTGTTATCAATCCGATAATGAAACCGAGAACAATACCGCCTTTTTGTTTTTTCGAAGTCGCCATATAAAGCTCACATTTTTACCGGTGCGGAAACGCCCAGGAGCGCCAGTCCGTTACGAAGAACCTGTCGGGTCGCTTGCAGAAGGGCCAGTCGTGCCAGCCTAGTTTTTTCATCGTCAACAAGGAATCGCTCCGCATTGTAATAACCATGGAGTTCACCGGCCAGTTCACGCAGATAAAAAGCGACCAGATGGGGACTCAATTCGTCCTGTGCTCGAGCCAGTATGTCGGGATAATCGGCCAGCTTGGTCAACAGGGCGTTTTCATGTGAAGAAACAAGAGGCGAGAGGTCGACGTTTTCAAGAATGGATTCATCTCCCCCCCATTGCATGAAAACAGAGCAGATACGTGCATGCGCATACTGTACGTAGTAAACCGGGTTTTCGTCGGATTGGGAAAGTGCCAGATCGATATCGAAAACGAATTCCGTGTCAGCCTTTCTGGAAATCAGAAAAAACCTGACGGCATCTCTTCCACGGGTGATGTCGCCCGCGCCAGACCATTCGATAAGATCCCTGACCGTTACATAGGAACCGGCACGTTTGGATATTTTGACTTCCGCGCCATTTTTCATGACGGTCACCATTTTATGCAGGACATAATCGGGAAAACCGGCAGGAATTCCCTGATTGACTGCCTGCAATCCGGCACGGACCCGGGCGACAGTGCCATGGTGGTCACTGCCCTGTACATTGATGACTCTGTCAAATCCTCTTTTCCATTTATTGATGTGATAGGCTACGTCCGGTACGAAATAGGTATAGGTACCATCGGTTTTTTTCATGACACGGTCTTTGTCGTCTCCGTATTCCGTTGTTCTGAGCCACAGAGCGCCTTCGTTTTCGAAGGTTTTTCCTTCACGGGTCAGCGTTTCAACCGTCTCTTGGACTTTTCCGTCACGATACAGGGATGATTCAAGAAAAAAATTATCGAAATGAATACCGAATGCATTCAGATCATTATCCTGTTCGTTTCGGAGATAGGCAACGGAAAATTCACGGATTGATTTCAGATCGTCTGCATTTCCGGAAGCGGTAACAGGTGAACAGTTTCTTGCCGCTACCGTTTTTTTCGCCATGAAATCGGCGGCTATATCTGCGATATAGTCACCGTTGTATGCGCTTTCCGGCCAGTCGGTGTCTCCCGGCTTCAGCCCTTTTGCACGTGCCTGAACGGATCGGGCCAGATTTTCGATTTGTACACCGGCATCGTTGTAATAGAATTCGCGGGTAACATCGTAGCCCTGTGTTTCGAACAGGGCCGATATGGAATCACCCAGTGCACCTTGGCGCCCATGCCCTACATGAAGCGGTCCAGTCGGGTTGGCGGAAACGAATTCGACCATGACCTTTTTCCCGGTTCCGCGATTGCTGTAACCATATTTTTCCTTCTGTTCCATGACCGTTTTGACAACTCCTTGTTTGGCTGCAGCGGTCAGACGCAGATTGATAAAACCGGGGCCTGCTATTTCACCTGATTCAATCAGGTTGTTGTGTGCCGATGCTGTCAGAACAGAGTCAAGGATAGCCTGCGCGATTTCTCGCGGATTCTTTTTCAATGGTTTTGCCAGTTGCATGGCGATATTGCTGGCGACATCTCCGTGAGCTGCATCTCTCGGTCTTTCGAGCAAGATGACGGGACGTTTGGCAAGGTCCTGTCCTTCAGTCAGGGAGTTAACAGCATCCTGGAATAAAAGGGTGATCTGTTGTTTCTGTTGAGCGAGCATGAAAATAGAAAAGCTATATTTGAATGATAATGAAAACGGGTAAAGTCTTTATGGACTGTAAAAAGAGATTATACTGTTTCACCCGGATTTCGTGGAGAAGATAAGCAAACGTGTTTTCGGGAACGGAAACAAACATGAACAAAAAACGCCTGACATGAATCAGGCGTCTGAACAGGAGAGCCATGAGATGGAAGATTATCTCATCGGGCCGCCATGACGATATCGCGGATAATACATGGATTCGGTATCGAAAATCTGCTGTTGTTCCGGAGTCAGTGTTCCATAAAAGGTTTTCAGGGCAGCGAGTTGTTCTGTCAGCGCTTTTTCATGTGTCTTCATCCGGTCAATCATGGTTTGCATTCTTTCCGGCGTAGTCATTTTTTCCAGATCAGCACGATATACCGGTTTCCATGCGTTTATGTTTTTGTCTGCAACAGCGAGGTACGCTGTCCATGCCTTTTCCTGTTCTGCATTCAGCTGGAGTTTGTCGTGCAGGGCAATCTGGTACTGGTGATGGTATTGTCTCCAGCGTTCGTGATGACCGCGATAGGAACCGTCATAATCGACATAGCAGTTTCCCGGGCCTCCTCCCATATACATCGGGCAGCCAGCATAGGTATTGTCGGCAGGCTGGGCCAGCGTGCCGGTCGAAAAACAGGCTGCACCGAGTCCCAGGACAGTGATACCTGTCATAAGGTATTTGTTCAGTTTTTTCATATTGTTTCTCCTTTCGGGATAATAAACGGGAATGACAGCGTGTGCTTGAAGTCAGTATATGATGTCCGGCTTTCAAGCGTAAGGTTTTGGACAAACAAATGTGTAACAGTTTGTTGCAGGTGATTCAGGTCAAGCCGTTTCTGGCGGGGAGTGGAGTCGGAGGAATAACAGACGCAAAAAAAGCAAGCGGCATGATTGCAGCTTGCTTTTTGAACGGAAGCGGAAAAATCAGGCTTCGTATTTGTTGACCAGATGGCCGACGCCGTCGATAACGACTTCGACGGTGCTGCCCGGTTTCATGGAGCCGACGCCGACCGATGTGCCGCAGGAAATGATATCGCCCGGTTCAAGGGTCATGTCATGGGAAATCATGCTGACCAGCTTGAATGGAGGGAAAATCATGTCGCTGACTGGGTAGTTCTGGCGTTCCTGGCCGTTCAGGATGGTTTTGATCACCAGTTTGTTTGGATCCTCAATTCCCGAAACGATGCCCGGGCCAAACGAACCGAAAGTATCGAATCCCTTGGCACGCGTCCATTGCGCAAAAGTCGGGTCTTTCTGGATCAGCTGGCCTGCTGTCACGTCATTGGAACAGGTATAGCCGAAAATATAGTTGGGGGCGTCCGCTTCCGATACTTCCTTGCAGCGTTTGCCGATAACGATACCCAGTTCGCCTTCATAGACAACCTTGCCGTCATAGGAGTTCGGTTTTTTGACGACATCGCCATTGGCGATGTAGGAAGTGCTCGGTTTGAGAAGATAAAGCGGTTCTTCAGGAATAGCGACGCCAAGCTTGTTTGAAAGAGCATAGAAATTGTTCCACAACAGGATCATTTTGCTGGGCGAACAAGGTGTTAGCAGCTTGACATCCGCCAGTTTGACCGATTCACCTGCCGGCTGCGGGTTGTCGAACATATTGCCGTTATAGACAGAAATCGTATTTCCTTCAAGAGTACCAAATTTCACTGTATCACCTTGTTGGAAGCGTACCCAAGTTTTCATCTTCTCTCCTTAATAAACATTCAAGTCCCCGCCGGGGCCTTGAGAATGGTATTCCATAAACCGGAAACGGTACATCCGGTATTTGTCCGGATGCTCGTTATTATTAACAGTCGTTCAAGATGGATCATCATAACCGAACTGATAAAAAATTTGTATTGGCAATAAAAAAGTTTATGTTTTTTTATTCCAAAAACAATATCTCTGGACATCCATAAAAAGCCTGAACGGATCGCCGGACGGCCTGGTTGGAAGCGTCCGGTCCGGTTGTTTGCCTACATGAACGAAATCATGATTTCACCGAATTCGGAAGTCGATACCTCCCTGGCGTCATTCATCAGGCGGGCGAAATCGCTGGTGACCTGTCTTGATGAAATGGCTTTCTGCATGGATGCAATGACCAGATCGGCCGCTTCGGTCCATCCGATGTGACGCAGCATCATTTCGGCAGAAAGGATCAGCGAACCCGGATTGACATTGTTTTGCCCTGCCATGGATGGAGCAGTACCATGTGTCGCCTCGAAAATGGCGACAGAATCCGAAATATTTGCGCCGGGTGCAATACCGATTCCACCTACTTGGGCAGCCAGTGCGTCGGATATGTAATCGCCGTTCAGATTCAGTGTCGCCAGAACACTGAATTCGGCCGGACGCAGCAGGATTTCCTGAAGGAAAGCGTCCGCCAGTACATCCTTGATGATGATTTCACGACCGGTTTTCGGATTTCTGAATGTGCACCACGGTCCCTTGCCGATCACTTCCGCACCGAATTCCCGTTTTGCCAGTGCATATCCCCAGTCACGGAAACTGCCTTCCGTGAATTTCATGATGTTGCCCTTGTGAATCAGCGTGACAGAGGGACGGTCATTGTCGATGGCATACTGGATGGCCTTTCGTACCAGTCTTTCCGTACCTTCCCTGGAAACGGGTTTGATTCCGATACCGGATGTTTGCGGGAAACGGATTTGGCTGACTCCCATTTCCCTGACCAGAAAATCGATGACTTTTCTGGCTTCGGGTGATCCTTCGGCCCATTCGATTCCGGCGTAAATGTCTTCCGTGTTTTCACGGAAAATGACCATATCGGTTTTTTCCGGTTCGCGCAGCGGTGAAGGAACCCCCTGGAAATAGCGCACCGGGCGCAGGCAGACATACAGGTCGAGACGTTGTCTCATGGCAACGTTAAGGGAGCGGATACCTCCGCCGATCGGAGTGGTCAGCGGCCCCTTGATCGAGATGACGAATTCTTTCAGCGCATCCAGCGTTTCTTCCGGGAGCCAGACGTTATCGCCGTACACTTTAAGTGATTTTTCGCCGGCATAAACCTCCATCCATTCAATTTTCCGCTTTCCGGCGTAAGCTTTGTTGACTGCGGCATCGATAACCTTGCGCATGACAGGAGTGACGTCAATGCCGATACCATCCCCTTCGATAAACGGAATGATGGGACGATCAGAAACGTTCAGCGAAAAATCCGGATTTACCGTGATTTTTTCACCGGACTGTGGGACTTGAATGTGTTTATACATCAGATTCTCCGGATAAATGAACTTTAAAACCGACAATTTATAACAGATTGGCATTGATTTAAACTACCGCACCGTCGGCATTGCCTTTTTCCTTGACGGGTTTGACAAGATCCTCACGCCTGATTCCTAGCCACATGGCAACTGCGGCGGCCACGAAAACGGATGAATAGATGCCGAAACAGATGCCGATTGTCAGGGCAAGGGCGAAATTGTGAAGTGTCGGACCGCCAAAAATCAGCATGGACAATACCATGATCTGGGTAGAACCATGTGTGATAATCGTTCTGGAAATGGTACTGGTAATGGCGTGATTGACGATTTCCATAACGGATGCCTTTCGCATTTTCCGGAAGTTTTCACGGATACGGTCGAAAATGATGACCGATTCGTTGACTGAATATCCCAGAATGGCCAGTATGGCAGCCAGAACCGAAAGCGAGAATTCCCATTCGAAAAAGGCGAAAAACCCCAGAATGATGACGATATCGTGCAAGTTGGCAATAATGGCTGAAACGGCATATTTCCATTCGAAGCGGAATGCCAGATAGATAACAATGCCTATGACAACCATTCCCAGCGCCATCAGTCCGTCATGTGTCAGTTCATCGCCTACTTGCGGACCGACAAACTCAACACGTTGCAGGTGGGCATCAGGATTTTGTGCTGTCAGGGCAGCCATGACTTTTTCGCTTTGCTGTGCGGAAGTCATGTCTTTCTGGACAGGCAGATTAATCATGACATCCTGGGCACGTCCGAAATTCTGGACCTGAAAATCGTTTCCGAATCCCAGGTCCCGGATGGTGTTGCGGATGTTGTCGAGATCAGCGGCATTTTTGTAGGTTACTTCCATGACGGTTCCGCCAGTAAATTCAACGGAAAGATGGAGTCCCTTGTGCCAGAGGAAAAAAACCGCTGCCAGAAAAGTAAGGAAAGAAATGATATTGAAAATCAGCGCGTGGCGCATGAAGGGAATATCTTTTTTGATTCGAAAGAATTCCATGTCGTATCCTGTTTTCGTTTTTGGTCGATATTTTTATTTTTCGGAGCCGGAATTATCCGGTCGCCATATTTGTCCAATTGACAGTGAAGTCAGTTTCTTCCGTCTTCCGTACCACAGATTGGCAAGGCCACGGGATACGAATACCGAAGAGAACAGGGACGTGATGATACCGATACAATGGACTACCGCGAATCCCCGAATCGGGCCTGTTCCGAATATCAGAAGAGCGATCCCCGCGATCAGGGTCGTGACGTTGGAATCCAGGATGGTCGCCCATGCGTGACCGAAACCGTTGGCGATTGCCGATTGCGGACTGTTATTGGCTCTCAGTTCCTCGCGTATGCGCTCGTTGATCAGCACATTCGAGTCAATGGCCATGCCGAGTGTCAGTGCGATGGCGGCGATACCTGGCAAGGTGAGCGTGACCTGCATGAGCGACAGGATGGCAATCAACAGCAGAACATTGACTGACAGGGCAATGACACTGAAAAGGCCGAAGACCATGTAATAAAGGATCATGAATATCGAAACAGCGATAAATCCGTACAGGTTCGACAAGAATCCTTTTGTGATGTTTTCGGCACCCAGCTGGGGACCGATGGTTCTTTCCTCGATGATCTGCATCGGAGCGGCAAGTGAACCTGCACGAAGCAAAAGCGCCAGATCGGTTGCAGCCTCAGGCGTGTCCATGCCTGTGATCTGAAATTTCGAGCCGAGTTCGTCGCGAATGGATGCAACTGTCAGAACCTCGCCTTTCCCCTTCTCGAACAGAACGATAGCCATCAGTTTGCCGATTTTGCCACGGGTTGCCTGACGCATTTTTCTGCCGCCGTCACCGTTCAGGTCGATACTGACGGCCGGCTGCTGATACTGGTCGAAACTGGCGGAAGCGTTCGAGATATATTCACCGGTCAATACGGGTTCCTTGTAAAGGATGACCGGCGTGCCCTTGCCTTGCCTGAAAATTTCCGAACCGAGCGGAACCGCGACACTCTCTTCTGTGCCTCGTGTGATTGATTCATCCACCATCCTTACTTCCAGTGTCGCTGTACGGCCGATAATATCCTTGGCGCGTGAAACATCCTGGACGCCGGGAAGCTGGACGACAATCCTGTCCGCTCCCTGCTGCTGGATGACCGGTTCGTTGACACCGAGTTCATTGACCCGTTTGGACAGGGTGGCGATGTTCTGTTTGACACTGTTTTCCCTGATCTGTTTGATGGCGTCCGGACTCAGGGTGATGATGAGCTTGTTGTTGCCGGTTTCCTCTTTCAGCGTGATTTCGGATAACTGGCCGGCAAGGATTTTTTCCGCACGCTGGCGTGTCTGGGGGTCGTTGAACTGCAGTTCAACCGTATCCCGGACACGTATCAATCCGGAGTAACGAACATTGTTTTCCCTGAGCAGATTTCTTGCCGAGATCTGCAATCCCTGTATTCTGGAGTTGATTGCCGCATTGACGTCGACCTGCATGAGGAAGTGAACGCCACCACGAAGGTCAAGACCAAGATACATGGGCAAGGCATGCAGGTTCTGGAGCCATTGTGGTGTGTTCGGCAGCAGGTTGAAGGCAATACTGAATGTCGGATCTTCGGGGTTGGTATTGAGTCTGTTTTCCAGAATTTCTTTTGCCTTGAACTGGGTGTCGGTATTCGTGAAACGAACCTTGACAGTGGAGTGCATGCCGCTGGCATCGAAATAGATTCCATCGACAGGAATATTGTTGTCTCTGAGGATGTGTTCTATCTGATTCATCATTTGTGTATCGACCTTGACGGTGGATCGTACGCTGCTGATCTGGACCGCCGGCGATTCTCCAAAGAAATTGGGCAATGTATAAATGATGCCGAACAGAATGGTGGCAATGATGACAAGATATTTCCAGAGTGGGTAACGATTCATGATTTAACGTCGGAAATGCATTGGTCGGGTGCGCGCGGGAACAGCCGGGTGGCTGTTGGCGGCCGGCCGGTTACAGGTTTTCAATAGTACCGTTGGGGAGCATGGAAACAATGGATGTTTTCTGGATGATGATTTCGGTTCCTGCCGAAATTTCCAGAGTGATGAAATTTTCGGTTACCTTCGTGATTTTTCCAACGATACCGCCTGATGTAAGAACTTCATCGCCTGTCGCCAATGCATTGAGCATGTCTTTCTGTTCTCTCTGTTTTTTCTGCTGCGGCCGTATCATCAGGAAATACAGTACGACAAACATGAGCAGAATCGGAAGGAAACTCCCCATACTGTCCAATGAAAATCCGGAAGCGGCCGATTGGGCATAGGCATTGGTAATAAACATGTATTCTCCAGGTCGGATTTTGGTTTAACTCAGGATTCTAGCACCATGTGCGGCGTTTTCATGCATTTCTGCGTTTTGTGATGAAAACTGCCCGGGTAATTGCGATACCCGCCATTTTTGTGACAGGCATGGCCGAATATGATGATGGAACCATCAGATCCCTTTTTGCCGTTCCGCATGAAACTGTGCAGTGAACTGATCGAAACAGTTTGTATCGATGGCGTTGCGCATTTCTTTCATGAGTTGCAGATAATAATGAAGATTGTGGATCGTACTCAATTGCGCTCCGAGAATTTCGCCGACACGGTTCAAATGATGCAGATAGGCGCGTGAAAAGTGACGGCATGTATAGCATAGGCAGGTATCGTCCAGAGGACGCTGGTCATTCCTGTAACGTGCATTACGGATACGGATATCCCCGAAACGGGTGAACAGCCAGCCGTTTCGGGCGTTGCGCGTCGGCATGACGCAATCGAACATGTCGATGCCGTTGGCGACGCCGGCAACAAGATCTTCCGGGGTGCCCACGCCCATCAGGTAGTGCGGCAGATGGGCAGGAAGACGGCTGCCGACATGGGTGAGAATCCGGAACATTTCTTCCTTGGGCTCTCCTACAGAGAGGCCGCCAATTGCAATACCGTGAAAACCGATATCGGTCAGTCCGGCAAGCGATTCATCACGCAGGTCGGTATACATGCCGCCCTGTACGATGCCGAACAGGGCATTGGGATTTTCGTGGCTTTCGAATTCGTTTTTCGACCGTTGTGCCCAACGCAGGGAGAGGCGCATGGATTGTGCTGCCTCGTCTTTGGTTGCAGGCCGGCCGTTGATCAGATAGGGCGTGCATTCGTCAAATTGCATGACGATATCGGAATTCAGCACACGCTGGATTTGCATGGAAATTTCCGGGGACAGGAACAGTTTGCTGCCGTCAATGGGTGATGCGAATCTGACGCCTTCTTCGCTGATTTTGCGCATGGCACCGAGTGAAAAGACCTGGAATCCTCCCGAATCGGTCAGTATGGGCCGGTTCCAGCCGATGAACCGGTGAAGCCCGCCGAACTGGCGGATGGTATCGAGTCCCGGACGCAGCCAGAGATGGAATGTGTTGCCCAGTATAATCCGGGCATCAATGTCATCCAGGTTTTCCGGAGACATGGCCTTGACGGATCCATATGTACCGACCGGCATGAATATGGGCGTTTCGACCGTTCCGTTGGCCAGTTTCAGGCGCCCTCTCCGGGCTTTTCCGTCGGTATTCAAAAGTTCGAATTCAAGCATGAAATTCCTGTTGGCAAATTCAAATGGATGAGTCTGCTTCGCATTTCAGCAACATGGCATCGCCATAACTGAAAAAGCGGTAGCGTTGCCGGATGGCATGCGCATAGGCTTTGCGGATCCGTTCATATCCGGCAAATGCGGAAACCAGCATCAACAATGTGGATTTTGGCAGATGGAAATTGGTAATCAGATGATCGACAGTCCTGAAATGATATCCGGGTGTGATGAAAAGACTGGTTTCGTTGCTGCCGGGTATCAGTTGTCCTGTTTGCGATGCGGATTCCAGCGCGCGGAGACTGGTTGTGCCGACTGCCACGACTTTCCTTTTCTGTTTTTTGGCCAGTGTGATGGCGTCAACGGTTTCCTGGGGAATGGTATACCATTCTGTATGCATCTTATGCTCGGCCAGGTTCTCGTTTCTGACCGGCTGGAAAGTTCCGGCACCGACGTGGAGGGTCAGATAGGCCAAGCGTATCCCTTTCTGTTGGAGTCTCGCGAGAAGTTCCTCGTCGAAATGCAAGCCGGCTGTCGGTGCAGCCACTGCGCCCGGCTCTTTGGCGAAAACGGTCTGGTATCTTTTTTCATCATGAATGTCTGCCGCTCTTTCAATGTAGGGAGGAAGCGGCAAATGTCCATGACTGTCCAGAATGGAAAAAATGCTGGATGGAAAATGAAGGATATAGAATTCCCCTTCTCTTCCTTCGACCGTTATTTCCAGTTTATCATCAATGAGAAGCGTGCTGTTATCTCTGGGTGATTTTGATGCGCGTATTTTCGCCAATGCAGTTTGGCTGTCCAGAATGCGTTCAATCAGTATTTCGATTTTTCCTCTGGTTTTTTTGGAACCGAAAAATCGGGCCTTGAGTACTTTTGTATTGTTGAATACCAGCAGGTCGTCCTCGTCCAGATAGTCGATCAGATGATGAAAACGGGTATCGACCAGTTTTCCGTCCGCTACGATCAAAAGGTTGGAAGCGCTGCGCTTTTCCAAGGGAAATTGTGCGATTAGTTCCCTGGGCAGCTCAAAATCGAAATCGGAAAGTGAATACATAAGAAACGCATCCGTGGATGCGGATGATAAAGTACGTTGGTAATGAAAATACTGGAAAACGCCAGTATAGCCGTGTTTATTGCCGGGAATAAATGCGTCCGTATGTTTCCGTCATTCCGGCAAGGTATCCGGACGGCCATGATTCGACCTGTTTCCAGTCGAAGCGCCATTCCCACGATCCTGTTTTTTCGCCAGGTATGTTCATCCGGCCGGAAGAATCCATGCCGAGAATGTCCTGATAAGGTGTCAGGGCAAATGCGGCTGTGGAAGACCAGGCTGCCCTGATCAGATCCCAGTTTATCCATTCGCCATTGATACTCAGATAACGGCGTACAAGGTCCCTGTTTTGTTCGGGCAGGCTGTTCCACCATCCCTTGATGGTGTCATTATCGTGTGTGCCGGTATAGACAACGGTATCGTGATTATAATTGTAGGGCAAATAGGGATTGGCAGGGTTAAGATCAAACGCGAATTGCAGAATGCGCATGCCCGGCAGTTCGTATTTTTTGCGGAGTTCATCCACTTCGCGGGTAATCACGCCAAGATCTTCGGCAATGAATCTCAATGATCCGAATTCCTTTTTCATGACGTCTAAAAAAGCGTTTCCCGGGCCATCCATCCATTTGCCTTGTGCCGGAATTTCACTGTCTGACGGTATGGCCCAGTAAGCCTGGAATCCGCGAAAGTGGTCAAGCCGGACATAGTCATAGATTTCCATCATGTGCTTCATGCGCTTTGTCCACCAGTCATAGCGGGTGTCGGCATGTTTTTTCCAGTCATATAAAGGATTGCCCCAGTGTTGGCCCTTGTCGCTGAATTGGTCTGGCGGAACCCCTGCAACCGCACGTGGATATCCTGAATCATCCAGATCGAAGAGTTCGGGATGAGCCCAGACATCGGCACTGTTCAAGGAGACGAAAATGGGAATATCGCCGATAATGTCGATTCCTTTCGAATGGGCATAGGTACGCAATGCATCCCATTGCGTGTAAAAACACCACTGGCAGAATTTCCAGAACAGGATTTCCCGGCTGTGCTCTGAAACGAAAGAAGCAATGGTTTCCGGATTCCGTTTTGCAAGCGGTTCGGGCCATTGTTGCCATGCCGTACCATACAGGTCGCTGATGGTCCTGAAAATCGCGTATTTCTCCAGCCAGAAACCGGATTTCAGGCAGAAGTTTTCGAAAGAAAGCCTTGTTTTCCGGTCAGCCATTTCGGAAAAACGGCTGGCGGCAAGTTTCAGACGGGATGTTCTGAATTGAATGACGGCGGGAAAATGGATACGGTACTTTTCAAAAGCCGTGTTGGGGTTCAGTTCTTCGTTTCTCAGCCATCCTGCGTCGCGGAGCGCCTCGAGTCCGATCAGGAAAATATTTCCGGCGAAAGCCGATGGACTCATGTAGGGAGAGTTTCCGGTGCCGATATCGCACAGGGGAAGCATTTGCCAGAGGGACTGGCGGGCCGAGGAAAGCCAGTCGACGAAATAGTATGCATCCCGTCCGAAATCGCCGGACCCGAAAGGTCCCGGCAGTGACGTGGGGTGCAGGAGAATTCCACTGCGGCGCGGTAATTTCATAAAATTGGTTCCGGAAAATGAAAGACCTAACTGAATCAGACATGATGATAACGTTTTCATGCAGTCTGGTGAAAATCTGGGATAATACAGACCGCTATCCGGGAAAATACGGGATGATTATTTACATGGTGTTTTTGTTGCGTGTCTTTGTCAGTCATGAATAAACTGGAACGTCTCGGTATTCGAACGGAGATGGATCTGTTGCTGCATTTGCCATTGCGCTATGAGGATGAAACGGAACTGGCAAGTATTTCCGAGGTGGTGTCATGGCAGACCGGAACGGCCCAGATTGAAGGCATCATTATGGCATCGGAAGTGCAGTACCATCCCAGAAAGCAACTGGTTGTGTTTGTCTCGGATGAAACAGGTCTTCTCGTGCTGAGATTCCTTCATTTTTATCCCAGCCAGATCAGGCAGCTTTCAATCGGAAGAAGGATACGGGCGCGCGGTGAAGTCAGACAGGGATTCAATGGCGTTGAAATGGTGCATCCAGCCTATCGTATGGTTGAAGCAGGCACACCACTCCCTGCCGCATTGACGCCGGTCTATCCATCAGGTAGCGGTATTTCGCAGAATTATCTTCGCAAGGCGATTGCCGCCTGTCTGGAAAAACTGGAACTTGACGATACTTTGCCAGAAACCATGCTGGCGGAATTGAAACTTCCTGCCTTTTCCGAAGCGATTCGTTTTTTGCACAATCCACCGGCCGATACAGATGTCCGTACATTGGTCGATCGTTCGCATCCGGCATGGAAACGGATGAAATTTGACGAGTTGCTTGCACAACAGTTGTCGATGCGTCGGGCACAGCTTGCAAGGCAGCGACTGAAAGCGCAACCTTTTCCTGTACCGGGAAAACTGGTTGAATGTTTTGTCCGCAATTTGCCTTTTGAACTGACGAAAGCGCAGCAAAAGGCCATTGCTGAAATACGCAGGGATCTGGACAGGAAATTTCCGATGCAAAGGCTTCTTCAGGGAGATGTCGGCAGTGGCAAGACGGTTGTCGCGGCTATTGCCGTCTTGCAGGTGATCGGTAACGGCTGTCAGGTTGCCATGATGGCGCCGACAGAGATACTGGCAGAACAGCATTATCATCGGCTGTCCGGCTGGATGGCGTCCTTGGGGGTGCCGGTTGCCTGGATAAGTGGCAGTATGAAGAAGAAAGACAGGGAAGCCATACTTGCAGCTGTTGAGCAGGGACGGACTCGCCTTATTGTCGGCACACATGCCCTGATTCAGGATACTGTCCGGTTCGCCGGTCTTGGACTGGTTGTCATTGATGAGCAGCATCGTTTTGGAGTGAGGCAGCGTCTCGTGCTGAGGAACAAGGGAGATGAATGGATGGTGCCTCATCAGTTGATGATGAGCGCAACCCCTATCCCGCGAACGCTGGCCATGACTTTTTATGCCGATCTGGATGTTTCCGTTATCCACGAATTGCCGCCCGGCCGCAAACCCGTCATGACCCGATTGATCAATCAGGAAAGGCGGGATGAGGTTATCGGACGCATACGCGCTGCCGTGATGCAGGGCAAACAGATTTACTGGGTCTGCCCCCTTATTGAGGAATCGGAAAATCTGCAGTTACAGACGGCGGTTGATACGCACACGATGTTGACGGAAGCCTTGGAGGGGTTGTCTGTCGGACTGGTACACGGAAGAATGAAGTCCGAAGAAAAGCAGCGTGTCATGAGAGGATTTCAGGATGGAAGTATACAGGTACTTGTTGCGACAACGGTTATCGAAGTCGGGGTAGACGTTCCGAATGCATCGCTTATGGTCATAGAACATGCCGAACGTTTCGGCCTGTCGCAACTCCATCAGCTGAGAGGACGGGTCGGACGCGGCGATGCCGAGAGTGTCTGTTTGTTGATGTATCAGAAGCCGCTTGGAGAAACGGCCAGGCAGAGACTGATGACCATGCGCGAAACGAATGACGGATTCATGATTGCGCAACGTGATCTTGAAATCCGGGGGCCAGGGGAATTTCTCGGCGCAAGACAATCGGGACAGGCCATGCTGAGATTTGCCGATATCGAAAAGGACGGGCTGTTAATCGAGAAAGCTGCCGGGTTTGCCGGAATGTTGTTGAATGGGGGAATTCCGGATGCTGAGAAGATCATTTCCGCCCATTTGCAGCGGTGGCTGGATAACAGGGAAGAATTCCTGAATGTCTGAACCGGTCGGGTAAAATAATACCGGTCTGCAGGTTGTATATTGCCGGAAAGAAAAACATGGAAAATCGTCTGTTGCTTTATTGGCGTCTGGTCCGGATGGACAAGCCGATCGGAATATTGCTGTTGCTATGGCCTACCTTGTGTGCCTTGTGGATTGCTTCCGGTGGCAAGCCTCCGGTTTCGCTGGTTGTGATATTCACTGCCGGGACGGTACTGATGCGTTCTGCCGGATGCGCGATCAACGATTTTGCCGACCGGCATTTTGACCGGTATGTTGAAAGGACGGCGGAACGTCCGTTGACTTCGGGAAAACTGAAACCGTCCGAGGCGATCTGGGTGGCGGTTGTTCTGTCCGTATTGTCTTTTCTTCTGGTATTGCCCTTGAACAGATTGACGATCGGCCTCTCGTTTCTGGCCGTGGCGGTCGCTGCGACATATCCTTTTTTCAAGCGTTTTTTTGTGTTGCCGCAAGCGTATCTGGGGGTTGCTTTCGGTTTCGGCATACCCATGGCTTTCGCTGCCGTATCGAATCAGGTTCCTCCGATGGCATGGTTTTTGTTATTGGGCAATGTATTCTGGGCACTTGCATACGATACTGAATATGCAATGGTGGACCGCGACGATGATCTGAAAATCGGAATTTATACATCGGCCATTACGTTCGGCCGTTTCGATGTACCGGCGGTGATGTTCTGCTATGCCATGATGATGTCGATCGTTTTGCTTGCCGGTTGGCTCGAACAACTGGGCATCTGGTTTTTTGCCGGATGGCTCGGGGCGGTTTGTTGCGTCTTTTACCATTACCGGTTGATCAGAAACAGGGAGCGTCAGGGCTGCTTCCGGGCGTTTAATCATAATAACTGGCTGGGGGCTTTCATATTTGGCGGTATAGTGCTGGACTACGCATTGAGGTAAGGTTATCCTATGGGAAAACCATGATGTTTTTGGCGATCGCAATGCTTGTCTGTTAAATTGTTTACGTCTGAAAATAGGCTTTTTACTCAACTTTGACAGGAAGGAAAAGAGTATGGAAATTCTGGAAAACGCCGGGCAGTCCGGCAGCAAAATCATGGGCAGTCTGAAGTCGATTATCAGCGATGCCGAAAAAGTGCTGGAAAACAGTACCCACCATGGAAGTGAAAGCTATCAGAATGCCAAGAAAAAACTGGAAGCGACCATTTCCGATGCCAAGTTTGTCCTTGGCGAGATCAATGATGTTGTTGTGACCAAAGCGAAGGATGCGGCGGTATGCACAGCGGAGTTTGCCAAGGAACATCCCTGGAAGGCTGTAGGTATTGTCGCTGCCGTTGGTGTTCTTGTCGGTGTTCTGATCGCTCGCTCGAAGAAATAGGTCAGTCTGGAATATGGCAGTGGTCAATAACTTTGCAAGGGTGGCAAGCACATTGCTTGCCATCGTAAAGACACGGGTGGAATTGATTGCAATCGAGCTGGAAGAGGAGTGGACCCGTCTTCTGACCTATCTCTTGTTGTCTTTGTTTGCCCTGTTCTGCCTTGCATTGACTGTATTGCTCGCTGTCATACTGGTTATCGTGCTTTGCTGGGATTCCTGCCGGATTTCCGCAATAGTTGGCATGATGGTCTTTTTTGGCATCGCCACGGGTATTATCTGGTGGAGTATTCGGCGCAGTTTCAGCAGGAAGCCGAAACTGTTCGAGTTGACCCGTCAGGAAATTGAAAAAGATATTGACCGTCTGACTCCTTCCACATAATACGTGCACATGCACTCGATGCTATCTATGGCTGAACTTTCCGAAAAATCGACACATCGCAAGGCAGAGCTTCTCGTCCAGAGTGCACTGTTGAGGGAAAAACTGGCAGTGGAAGCTCTTTCCCTGATGCAAATGCCCGATGTTGTTTCCAGAGGACTGGATTTATGGAACAGATTCAGCCAGATCAGGAAAAAACCGGTATTGATCGGCGTCCTTGTTCTGGCTTTTCTGGTGATAAGACCGCGGCGCATGGTTTCATGGCTGTTTTCCGCAACGGTTCTTTTCAAGACATGGAGACGTTTCGATCCGGTTATCATGCCTGTCATCGGATATCTGATGAAACGCAGGAAGTAAATTTCCGGTTTCCGGGCGATGTTTTCCGGCATTCCTGCTTTCATTTACCGGTGGAAGGGGTAGTTTCTTTGCCCGAAAATGGCTGTACCGATACGTACAATTGTTGCACCCTCGTCTATTGCAGCTTCCATGTCGCCCGACATGCCCATTGATAAGGTATCCAGTTCGAATCCCGAGTCCTGTAATTGCTTGAACAAGGTTTTCATGACCCTGAAGGGCTTTTTTTGTTTGTCCGGGTCGGATTCAGGCTCTGGAATGGACATCAGTCCTCGCAGTTTCAGACGGGGCAAGCCGGAAACAGCCTTGGCCAAGTCAGGCAGGTTTTCCGGATGGATGCCGCTTTTGCTCGTTTCACCACTGATATTGATCTGAAGGCAGATATTTAACGGCGGCAGATGGGATGGGCGCTGATCCGAGAGCCGTTTTGCGATTTTCTCACGATCGACGGAATGAACCCAGTCGAAATATTCGGCAATGGTGCGAGTTTTATTGCTCTGGATCGGTCCTATAAAATGCCATTCCAGTTTCAGATCGGGCCGGTTTTTTCGTATGGCGAGAATTTTTGATACGGCTTCCTGCTCATAATTCTCGCCAAAAGAATTTTGGCCGGCAGCTGCCGCTTCGAGAATGGCTTCAACAGGCTGTGTTTTGGAAACAGCCAGCAGGTGTATGCCTGAAGGATCACGTTCCGCTTTTTGTGCGGCCAGATCGATATGTTCTTTTACTTTCTGAAGGTGATCGGTAATGGTAGACATGGTTGGAAAAACTTGAATAAACAGAAAATCGGCCTAATATATCTTCTGTTCATTATAGACGAACGGTTCGTTCATACCCTGATAAAATGATACCCATACAGTCCGGCTGAAAATGCCGGGTCTGATACCGGAGAGAAAAATGGCTTGGATGTGGTTGCTGGTACTGGTTCTGATTATTGTCGCCATCATTGTGAAGATCCGGCGGAGTGCGCGCATTTTCATTATCCGGCAGAATCCGTTCAATCAGACCCGGCATGATTATTCCGGAAACGGTTCACCGCGACATCCTCTTTCTTCCGCTGCGAGTTCTTCTCCAGGAGAAGTCGAACGAATGGTTTGCTGCGAATTCTGTGAAGTTTATGTTCCTGTGTCGGAAGCAGTGGAACGTTCCGGAAAAATCTTCTGCTGTCATGAGCATAGTGTGGCTTATTTTTCCCGCAAGCATTCTTCCTGAATGCGGATTGTATTGACCGCCTTGTTTTTTACGGTTGCAATATGAATATCAATAGCCAAGGTTGGTGTTCAGACGCCATGCGTCTTGATTCGCCGAACCAAAATGACCGTCCAAAAAGCCAGACAATCGATCTGCTGGTCATTCACAATATCAGTTTGCCGCCCGGTGAATTCGGCGGTCATTATATTGCGGATCTTTTCCTGAATCGTCTTGATTGTGATCGTCATCCCTTTTTTGACCAGTTGCGTTCCCTGAAAGTTTCCTCGCATTTTCTGATCAGGCGTAACGGCATGCTGGTACAGTTTGTTTCCGCCGACAAACGGGCATGGCATGCGGGTGTTTCCGAATATCGCGGACGTAAAGGATGCAATGATTTTTCTATCGGAATTGAAATCGAGGGAACGGATGATGTTCCGTTTATGCCGCAGCAGTACGATACGCTGGTATCGCTGACGGCTGCCTTGTGCCGTCGTTATCCTTTGGAAACCGTTACGGGGCATCAGCATATCGCTCCGGAAAGAAAAACCGATCCTGGTCCTTTTTTCGACTGGCGTTATTTCAGGGAAAAACTTGAAAAGGAAAAAGTACGCTCTTTCAGGAATATACCTCTGGCATTCTGGGCCGGATAGGCTATTGCCGCATCAAATGGACAAAAGCCGTTTTTCGATCTCTTCCGGAGTCCATTCCGGAAGAGTGATTTCAAGCAATTTGTGCTTGCTGGAAAGACCATGTGTAATGGTGATGTTTTTGCGCGGGGTACGGAGCTTTTTCGCGATAAACTGAATGAGTGCCTCGTTGGCCTTGCCATCAACGGGCTGAGCCTGTAACCGTATGCGCAATGCATCTCCTTCAGCAGAAAGGATTTCCGATTTTCGGGCATTCGGGCTGACTTGCACAGATATCCGGTAGTTTTCTTTTGTTTTCGATAACCATGTGGCTGTCATATCAGATTGGATAAAATCAGATGGGTGGTGATTCTGGAGACGATTTGCAGCAGAAAAAATGCGACAAGTGTTGAAAAATCGAATCCTCCCAGTATCGGAAGAAAACGTCTGACAGGTCGCAACAGGGGAGCGTTCAGATCTCTTACAAATGATGCGATTGGACTGTATGGATTGACCCAGCTGAAAATGGCTTCGATAATCAGAAGTCCCATGAAGCCGTATATGATCCAGTTCAGCAGGGACAGCGCCATCAGGAACAGAATGATTTTGGGTGAAAAGTAATTGATCAGCCAGGTATCAAACAGTGCCGAGAAGGCAGCCATCAAAATGGCGGCGATCAGTGTTGACCAGTCATAACCGTTCCACCCGGGAACGGCTTTTCTGATCGGTTTGATGAGCCAGTCGGTCAGTTGAAGGAGAAAATTGACGATCTGGAGAGGAGGCATTGTCCGTACGACCTGTATCCAGAACCGCAGAAGAAATGCGCCACCCAGTATGGTTGTGGCAGCATCGGCAATCATTTTCAAAATACTGTACAGCAAGCGGCTTTTCCTTTCCGGTTCGTTTTTGTCATTTGTTTTTGCAGGACGAGTCTAACAAAAATATCGTGTGGTGGGTTGAGCTGTGAACAAGTATGATGATCCGCTGAAATAGACAGCTTATCGGTTTGGAATGTACGTTGCTGATCTAGAGGGGGTGGTCAAACGCCCGCGTTGTTGCGGGCGTTTGAAGGGGGGTAGAAGA